>JAFAGQ010000382.1 GCA_023422555.1 Pseudomonadota bacterium | reverse complement strand
GATGTTTTGTAGCTTGTTCTGCTTTCGCTAAGTACGCAACGTCCTTTCCTCCGCCTATCGCGTCGAAAATCCAAAATAAAAGAAGAAAAAAACGTGGCTGACTTGTTTCATAGCGTTAATCCTAGCACAGCTTTTTAATACATGGGTACTCATATTGGGCGCAAAAGCAAAAATATTTTCGGACTGTGCCTGTAGCACGACAGCCGCAATGCCCCAACAAGGGTAAACACCAAGTATCAGGCAGTACCCCCGACTGTGAGGCCGTCCATGCGGATAGTGGGCATGCCTACGCCAACCGGCACGCTTTGTCCTTCCTTGCCACAGGTTCCCACACCCGAATCGAGTGCCAGATCATTCGCGATCATGGAAACGCGGTTCATGGCATCGGGACCGTTACCAATCAGCGTTGCGCCCTTGACCGGATAGGCGATGCGACCATTTTCAATCATATAGGCTTCGCTGGCGGAAAAGACAAACTTGCCACTGGTGATATCGACCTGCCCGCCGCCAAAATTGACTGCGTAAAGCCCTTTTTTGACCGAGCTGATGATTTCCTGTGGCTCATGTTTGCCACCGAGCATAAAGGTATTGGTCATGCGAGGCATGGGCAGATGCGCATAGGATTCGCGTCGGCCGTTGCCGGTAACCTTGGTTTTCATGAGGCGCGCATTCAGGGAGTCCTGCATATAGCCTCGCAGAATGCCGTCTTCAATTAGCACATTGCGTTGCGTGGCATTGCCTTCATCATCGACATTCAATGAGCCTCGTCTGTCCTTGATGGTGCCATCGTCTATGACCGTAACGCCCTTGGAAGCAACACGCTCGCCGATACGGTCAGAGAAAATACTGGATCCCTTGCGGTTGAAATCGCCCTCCAGACCATGACCGACGGCTTCGTGCAGCAGGATACCGGGCCAGCCGCTACCGAGCACCACTGTCATTTCACCGGCAGGTGCATCGCGCGCTTCAAGATTGGTGAGGGCTTCGTGAACGGCTTTATCAACATATTCCTGCAGCAGTTCATCCGAGAAATAATTCAGGCCCAAACGCCCGCCGCCACCGCCATGCCCCATTTCGCGGCGGCCATCGCGTTCAACAATGACCGTAACTGACAGACGCACCAGAGGACGAATATCTGCAGCCAGACGACCATCACTGCCGACAATCATCACGACATCGTATTCCGAACCCAGCCCGGCCATAACCTGGATAACATGCGGATCCTTGGCACGAGCCAGGGTTTCTACACGGCCAAGCAATGCAACCTTTTCGGTGGCAGGCATACTGGCAATGGGATCGTCCTGACCATACAGGTTGTGCCCTTTTTGCTTGCCATTGCCGACCACTTTCATGCGACCTTCGCCCTGGCGCGCGATAGCCTTGACGGTGCTGGCCGATTCCATGAGCGCCGCGGGTGACAAGGTATCTGAATACGCAAAAGCGGTTTTTTCTCCCGCCAATGCGCGAACACCAACCCCCTGGGAAATGGAAAAGCTGCCGGTCTTGACAATACCCTCTTCCAGACTCCAGCTTTCGCTGCGCGTGTACTGAAAATAAAGGTCGGCATAGTCCACTTTGTGGGTAAAGATTTCGGCCAGTGCCGACGCCATGTGGTTTTCGTTCAGGTCCCAGGGATCAAGCAACAGCGATTTTGCTGTAGCCACTGCCTGGAGATCGGATTCAATTGGTTTCATGTATGAGTGTCTTTAAGGTTTCTTTATTGTAATGGGAGACGCAGAGCCGCCCACCTTGTCTTTGCTACGTTCGAATTCCACGGTTCGCACCTGACCATTGCCGCCCGGGAACTGGTCAAAGACCGAGGCTGCCAGATAAGGCATGACTTCCGGCAGGCTGCGTGCACGGGAGTCTGCGGCGGCAGTGGCGCGGAACACTTCCCTGCCACCCTGCTGCCGATCACGAATAAACACGGTCAGTGTATAACGCTGATAAGGGACCTGCACGGTCTGGTAACGCGGCGCCACCGAGAATCCTAAGCTGCTGTAAAACGGATTGCGGTAATAGCCATAGGGGAATCCCATGCCAAACCCAAGCGTTGGAAACATATCGTAATCGCCGGTTTGCTGTTGCACCAATTGCTGTCGCACTTCTGTCCCGGTAGTGAGGTCGACTTCAAACCGGGCGGGCTGACGCCCCATGGCCTCGGTCAGGCCGGTACGAAACATATTATTGCGTACATAACCAACATAAGTGGCGCGTTCCAGATCCTGAGACCCGCCGTTTGCAAACCGATAGTGCTGACCAGACACGGCACCTGGCCATTGCTGGAACGAGGTAACCTGGGTAGTGAACTCACTGGTACTGGCGCAGGCGGTAAGAACAAGAAAGGCCATTGCGCCCAGACCCAATTTAACCCAACGGGGCAGATGCAGTATTTGCACGTTTTTTCTCCTGCCAAACGCAAATCAACAATGATGCCGGTTTGCGGGACCCTGCACGCACCCGAAACCGCAGTTCAATTTTGACACAAAACCCCTTTTAAGGTTCCAATTCGGGGCGAACCTCTATAATTAACAATATATATCCATTCCGCTTTTTTGCAAGTGTGAGAGTCCGCAACGGCGCGGTATCTCCGCCGCATTCAACAGCCCGACACAGACCATTTATGCCTACACAAATCAACGAAGAAAACAGCCGCACCGTGTATCGGAAAGACTACCTGCCCTATCCATTTACCCTGGATTCGGTTGCGCTGGACTTTGCGCTGCAAGAGTCGCAAACCATTGTCAATTCAATCCTGACATTTACGGCAAAGGGTAGCGAACCGGCAGATCTAGTACTGGATGCGGAAGATATCGAGCTGGACAGCCTGCTGCTGGACGGCAAGGAACTGACCTCTGACGCTTACCGTCTTGACGAGGAAAAGCTGGTCATACCTCAGCTTTCGGGATCGTTTGAAGTCCGCGTCCGCACGATTCTTGATCCGTCTGACAACTCCACCTTCATGGGCCTGTACAAATCCGGAACGGGTTACTTTACCCAGTGTGAGGCTCAGGGATTCAGACGGATTACTTATTTCCCGGACCGGCCCGATGTCATGAGTATCTTTACCGTGACGATCTCCGCCAGCAAAAAAGAATTCCCCTATTTGCTTTCAAATGGCAACCTGGTGTCTTCAAAAGATCTGCCCGATGGTCGCCACGAGGCTGTGTGGCATGATCCATTTCATAAACCCAGTTATCTGTTCGCACTCGTTGCAGGCGACTTCGACATTCGCGAGAAAACAGTAAAAACACATAACGGTCGTGATGTCCTTTTGCAGATCTATAGTGATAAAGGCAGCCGCGACAGAACCGAGTGGGCACTCGCGTCGCTTGAACGCTCGCTGGTCTGGGATGAAAATCGCTTCGGGCTGGAACTGGACCTGGATCGGTTCATGATAGTTGCCGTTCGCGATTTCAATATGGGCGCCATGGAGAACAAGGGATTGAATATTTTCAATTCCGGTTATGTTCTGGCCGATCCGGATACCGCGACCGATGCCAACTTTTCTGCTGTGGAAGCGGTAATTGGCCACGAGTACTTTCATAACTGGACAGGCAACCGCGTCACCTGCCGCGACTGGTTTCAGCTGAGCCTCAAGGAAGGGCTGACGGTTTTCCGTGATCAGGAATTTACAGCCGACATGATGGCCGCCGGCCTGGACGATCAGGCAGCTGCAAGCGCTCGCGCCGTCAAACGCATTGATGATGTGAGCGTGCTGCGCGCCGCCCAGTTCTCGGAAGACGCCGGTCCTATGGCGCATCCGATACGGCCGGACAGTTATGAATCCATCGGCAATTTTTACACTGCTACGGTTTACGAAAAAGGCGCAGAAGTTATCCGCATGCAGCATACCCTGCTGGGTGAGGCGGGATTCCGTGATGGCATGGATGAATATTTCAGACGTCATGACGGCCAGGCAGTCACCTGCGACGACTTTGTCAACGCAATGGAATATGTGTATACCAAATCACATCCCCAGAGCGATCTGTCGGTCTTTCGTCGCTGGTACTCACAGGCCGGGACGCCTCGCGTCAAGGTGGCGATGCAATACGATGCCGACAAACAGACAGCCACACTGACGTTGTCACAGCAAACGCCGCTGGTGGGCGTGGAAAAGATCCGCAAGGATTTTGTGAAGAAGCCATTTCACATTCCCTTTGCCATGGGCCTTCTCTCTGAAAATGGCGAGCCACTGCCCCTGACGCTTTCTGACGCCAATGCTCAGGAGCAACGCAAACCGGATCAATCAGGACAGCACACCGCCCTGCTTGAACTGACAACAGACAGCCAGTCCTGGACTTTCACAGGCGTTGCTGCTCGACCTGTTCCCTCTTTGCTGCGCAATTTCTCTGCGCCGGTCATCGTACAGTATGACTGGACAGACAAGGAACTGGCAGTACTGGCCAAGTCGGATCCCAATCCGTTCGCGCGCTGGGAAGCCGTACAGGCCCTGGCCACGCGTGAAATTCTTGGCCTGGTGAATGTGCTGAAGCAAGGTTCACAGGCCTCGCTATCTGAAGTCATCGTGTCTGTCTGGAAAAACAATCTGCAGGACGCAAATCTGGATGCGGGTTACCGGGCACGCCTGCTCACACTGCCTTCGGAACGATTCCTGGCCGAGCAGATGGATCCCATTGAACCCGTATGGCTCGCCCGCGCCCGCCATTTCGTTCGCGAGCAGCTGGGCAAGGCTGCTCATGATGACTGGCGCACTACGCTGCAAAGCAACGACACACCCGGTGACTACAAACCGGACCCCATCAGTGCTGGCCGTCGCAGTCTGAAGAATCTCGCGCTGAGCTATCTGATGGCCGGCGGCGACACGCAAGCGTGTCAGCAGGCGCTGCGTCAGTATGAGGCAGCAGAAAACATGACCGATTGCATGGGCGCTCTGGGTGCCATCGTCAATTATCATCATGGTGAAAAACGACAGGAAGCCATCGCCAGCTTCTATGAAAAATGGCAGCACAATCCTCTGGTGATCGACAAATGGTTCACACTGCAGGCGACGGCTCACGATACCAGTACCGAAACGATACGCGGCCTGATGGCCCATCCTGCCTTTTCACTGCGCAATCCCAATCGCGCCCGCTCGCTGGTTTTCCAGTTCTGCATGAATAATGCAGAAGGCTTTCATCACGAAGACGGATCCGGTTACGCACTGTGGCGCGAAATCGTTCTGGCGCTGGATGATATCAATCCCGAGATGGCTTCACGCCTGGCGCGCGTTATGGATAACTGGGCAAGGTATACGCCAGCGCTTGCCGCCCAGATGAAGTCTGCGCTTGAGCAAGTGCGCGATCACCCTGGTTTGTCAACCAACACCAGCGAAATCGTATCCAAAGCATTACGTATTTAATATTATTTTCCGGAGACCGTATGTCACGAAAAACCCTCACCCAGTATCTGGTCGAACAGCAGCGCAACAATAAAGCCATT
>JAFAGQ010000378.1 GCA_023422555.1 Pseudomonadota bacterium | reverse complement strand
TGCCACCCTATGGCAATACCATGATCATGATGCTCAAGGATTCATCGCAGGCGTCAACCATTACGGTGGCGGAACTGGCGATGCAGGGCAAGCTGCTTGCGACGTCGAATTTTGACAATATCACGGTGTTCACAATGGTAGCGGTCATGTATCTGGTGATGTGTATGCCGCTCATTTTTCTGGTGAAGTATCTGGAAAAACGGACGAAGACAGCATGATTACACTTGAAAATGTACACAAGCGTTTTGGGCGCAATCACGTTCTTCGTGGTGTGGATGCAAAGGTTGAAAACGGCGAAGTCGTATGTATTGTGGGGCCCTCTGGCTCCGGCAAATCGACCATCCTGCGCTGTATCAATGGTCTGGAGAGTTACGAAGAAGGTGCCATTCACATTGATGACAAGCTCGTCGACCGCAGCAGCAGTCACCTGCGCCAGATCCGTCAGGAAGTGGCCATGGTATTTCAGCGCTTCAATCTTTTTCCGCATCGTACCGCGCTGGAAAATGTGATGGAAGGGCCGATTTATGTCAAAGGTGTTGCGCGCAATGAAGCGCGCGATGCCGCCAGCAGTTATCTTGAGAAAGTGGGGCTTGCTGACAAGCTGGCCTCTTATCCCCAGCAGCTCTCCGGCGGGCAGCAACAGCGGGTTGCCATTGCACGTGCACTTGCCATGGAACCGCAAGCCATTCTGTTTGACGAACCCACTTCTGCACTGGATCCTGAACTCGTAGGTGAGGTGTTGACTGTCATGGCGGATATGGCGCGTGCCGGCATGACAATGATTGTGGTCACGCATGAAATGGCCTTCGCCAAAGAGGTTGCCGATCGTGTCCTTTTCTTTGATCAGGGCGTGATTGTGGAAGAGGGCAAGGCCACGGATATTCTCAATGCACCGCAGCACCCTCGCACTCAGGACTTCCTCAGGCGCGTGCTTCATCCATTCTGATTTTATTGCAGTCGTGATTGTTGCAGTTGTAATTAAGGACATCTGATGTTTCCACAAAACCGGTTTCCGCTGACACCCGCCCTTTGGTATGACACGGCGGTTCCGTCGCCGACCACGTCCAGGCTGTCAGGAAATGCAGAGACGGATACGCTGGTTATTGGTGCAGGCTACGCGGGCCTGAGCACGGCTCTGCATCTGGCACAGGCTGGTATTTCATGCATGGTGCTGGATGCCAGGGAAATCGGTTTCGGCGGCTCGGGGCGCAACGGCGGACAACTGGTACCCGGATTGAAAAAGGATCCTTCGGAACTTCTGAGCACATATGGGCCTGAAAAAGGTCGCCGGCTGATTACATTTGCCGATTCCACTGCCAGAACAGTGCTCTCTCTGATTGATACTCATCATCTGGATGTGCCTCATACGCGCAATGGGTGGATACAGCCGGCACACACCGCTGCAGCACTGGAAATGGTCCATAGGCGCGCAGCGGACTGGCAGAAACAGGGCGCGCCGGTCCACACGGCATCCCGCAGTGAAATGGCCGATCTGCTTGGCACTGACCAGTACCATGGAGGATGGTTCGATGAACGCGGCGGTTCGGTACAGCCCTTGAGCTACGTGCGCGAACTGGCGCGCATTACCATTGCTGCGGGTGTGCCTGTTCACACTGATACACCGGTACAGTCGATCAGTAAGCAGGGCAGCGGCTGGCAGGTCACGACGGAAAGCGGCCATCAGGTCACTGCCCGACGCGTGGTGGTCTGCACTAATGCTTATAGTGACGGGATCTGGAAAGATCTGAAGCAATCCGTGGTTGACCCGAATACCTACCAGGTGGCTACCGCGCCCTTGCCTGCGGAGATCGCCAAAACGATAATACCGCAGGGTCAGCCGGTTTCTGATACGCGCAATTTACTCCTCTATTTCCGCAAGGACCATACCGGCAGATTCCTGATGGGCGGTCGCGGACCGTTCCGCGAGCCACGCGGAAAAGAAGACTGGGACCACTTGAAAAAAGCCATCGCGACGTTGTATCCGCAACTGAAGGATATTCCCTTCGAGTACTATTGGTGTGGCAGGGTATCGGTAACCCGAGATTATATGCCGCATCTGCATCAGCCTGAACCGGGTCTGATATTGAACATCGGCTGTCAGGGGCGCGGCATTGGCCTGCAGACCGCCATGGGCAAGGCAATTGCCGCCTATCTGCAGACAGGTCGCGAGGCAGAGCTGCCGGTTGATTTTTCACCGATACAGCGCCTGCCATTTTACGGAATGCGCAAAATCTATGTGGGTGCGCTCATTAAATGGTACAGGTATTTGGATAGTCGCAACTGACCATCCGAATTTTTGATAATTGCAATTGAAATAGAACAGGATTTGGCATGACCCCCGTTGTACTCGTCTCTGAAAACACGGCAGCTGCCCATAAATGGCTGGCTGTGATAAAAACGCAGTTTCCGGATTGGGAAGCTCATGTCTTTGATCCGAAGACGGGTTCGCAAACCGACGATGCAAAAGTGCCACCGCCTGAAGAGGTGCGTGCTGCCATTGTGTGGCGTCCGCCGGCCGAATTCTTCACACGTTACTCCTCACTGGATTTCGTATTCAACATGGGTGCAGGCGTGGATGCGATTCTCAGTCGCTCCGATCTGCCGGCTAATGCGCGTATCATTCGTCTCGAAGATGCGGGACTGGCCAATCCCATGACCGAATATGTCGTGCATTATCTGTCCGGCATTACTCGCAAGTTTGCTGTTTACGAGCAGAACAGGGCGCAGCGTAAATGGGAGAGTGCAGAGCAGACACCGGTACAGAACCCTGTCGTGGGTATCATGGGCCTGGGTGTAATTGGTTCGCGCATTGCCCAGGTCCTGGAAAATCTGGGCTACCCGGTGCAGGCCTGGTCACGCAGCCCCAAAGATTTACCGTCAATCAAAACCTTTCACGGCGAAGACCAGTTCCGGGCATTTCTGGCCTCCAGTACGATTCTGATCAACGTCCTGCCGCTGACCGATGCCACACGTGATATTCTGAACAAAGACAGCCTGAGCCAGCTGCCTCGCGGTGCGGTGCTCATCAATATCGGCCGAGGCGAGCATCTTGTGGAAGAAGATCTCATTGCTTTGCTTGATGACGGTCAGCTTTCCCAGGCCGTGCTGGACGTCGCACGCGTGGAGCCGCTGCCTGCAGAACATCCGTTCTGGACGCATCCGGCAATCACGCTGACACCCCATATTTCAGGTCCGACCAACCACGTCAAGGCCATCACGCAGATCCATGGCAAATTGCAGGATGCGCTGGATGGCAAACCCATCAGCGGAGAAGTCAGTAGGAAAACCGGATATTAAAAGGCCGGCAATGGAAAACAGCAATGGAGCGCCATTGCGGCGTGTTCCTTCGGCCTGGACGTACTGATGGCAGTGTCATCGCGCTGTGATGGCGTTACAATCCGGTCAATACCGAGACAAACCTTCCCGTTATATGAAGGGCAATAAACATGACCGCAGCTCATCCTTTGAATAAAGACGGCCCGACGGACAAAAGTCGCTCGGCCGGCAAAGATCAAATCGCCGGCTCAGCCCATTCGTCGCCCTCCGGCGCCGTGGTTTCTTATCTGAACGACGCTTCATTTGATCGCGGACTTCGTGAGTTCTTTGAGTATCGCGATCTGGGTGTGGCAGAGGCCACAGGTGGCGCCTTCGCCGTGCATGTGATCCGTGCACTGGCAGACCACGAAGCCTCCGGCATTCCCCATCTGCATCAGCTTGACTTCCAGTTCGTCTATGTATTGCAAGGCTGGGTCGAGTTTGAGTATGAGCACACCGGTACGGTTCGCCTGCAGAAAGGAGATTCCGTCTATCAGCCGCCCGGAATTCGACATCGTGAGATTCGGCACAGTGCCGACCTGGAAATGCTCGAGATTGTCTCGCCCGCATCCTTTCCTACGCAAACCCTGGAGCATGTCTGATTCATGAAAGTGTTGGTGCAACGAGTCAGAGAAGCGTCGGTGGCGGTGGATGGCAGCATTGTGTCGCAGATTGGCAGCGGCATGCTTTTGCTGGTAGGTATCGCAACGGATGATCAGCAACAGGATGCCGATTATCTTGTTCGCAAAATATTGTCGCTGCGAATCTTTAACGATGCGCAGGGAGTCATGAATCTGTCGGTCAAAGACGCGGAAGGGGAGATTCTCGCGGTGAGTCAGTTCACGCTGATGGCCGAAACACGAAAGGGAAATCGTCCTTCTTATATTGCCGCGGCCAGGCCGGAATTTGCCCGACCGTATTTTGATCGTTTTGTACAGCAACTGTCTGAAGGGTTAGGTCGTTCGGTGCCGACAGGCATATTCGGTGCAGACATGAAAGTGGCATTGGTGAATGATGGTCCGGTGACCATCATGCTGGACAGTCGTGATAAATGATCATGATTGCAATAATTACGACTGCAATAGGCCACGAAATGACTGAATCCTGCCGGCTGAAAATCTGTGGCTGAAATTTACGCATACGTGATTCTGGGCGCCGTCGTCGCTGGTTTTATACAGGGCCTGTCCGGATTCGGCTTCAGTCTGGTGTCCATCTCCTTGTGGGCATGGGTGCTGGATCCACGGCTGGCGGCTGCCCTGGCGGTTTTCGGCGGCATGAGCGGCCAGATCATGGCGGCCATTTCTCTGCGCAGGGGATTTCGTCTGCGTCTGCTTGCGCCCTATGTCCTGGGTGGATTCGTGGGTGTACCGCTAGGTGTCTATCTGCTCCCCATGCTGGATGTGAATATGTTCAAGGCCGCCCTCGGACTGCTGCTGATTGTGTGGTGTCCCATTATGATCTTTGCCCGCCGTCTTCCCAGGATCACGCATGGCGGCAATACCGCGAACACGCTGATCGGGCTTGCCGGGGGCGTTATGGGTGGTTTCGGCGGATTTTCAGGTGTCATACCTACGTTATGGTGCGCGCTGCGTTATTCCGATCGTGATACCCAGCGCACGATCATCCAGAATTTCAATCTGGCCATGCTGTCCCTGACCATGCTCTCCTACATTTTGTCGGGCATGGTTACGCGACCCATGCTGCCCATGTTTCTATTTGTTCTTCCCGCCATTCTGATCCCGTCATTCATCGGTACCCGCGTTTATGCCGGTTTCAGTCCCGAAAAATTCCGCCTGGTCGTGCTGGGCCTGCTGACGCTCTCAGGCGTTGCACTGCTGAGCTCGGCGCTGCCTAAGCTGCTTGGGTCCTGATGGTTCGTTGCTGAGGAGGGGTATGCATGTGTCAATACCGGACCCGCATCAGAGGGATATGTTACTCTTGAAAAAACCGACGACAGAAGTCGCCAATCGCAGGTACAAGCCAGCATCAGAAACAGTTATTCAGCAGTAGGCAATCACAAACAGTTATTCAGATACAGTCAACAAAATACAGTCAATCAGAAACAGGAGTCGTTCCATGAAGCTCAAAAATGCCAGTCTTCTCAAGGACAAAT
>JAFAGQ010000344.1 GCA_023422555.1 Pseudomonadota bacterium | reverse complement strand
TGCCTTCCGTAAAAAATGGGCGACCGATGTGGCCTTTGATGTCTATCTGGATCAGGAAGTGCCCGACTGCCACAGCTAGTGAATCCGAGCCGGTTTGAGCCTGAAAAGGGTACACTATCGGATTCAGAATCCTGTGTGGTCCAACGTATTTTTATGCTTTTGCCTGCCTTTCCTGATCCCACCCTGCTTGTTATACGTGCACTGAATCTGCTGCTGGCGCGCGAGCCGTGGGCCAAAACGCGCATCGCCGAGCATGCGGGTAAGACCGTGCGCATTCGTATCAGTCGTCTTGACCTGCGCTTCACACTGCTGCATGACGGACTGGTGGAACGTGCCGATCCGGCGATCAAGGCCGATGTCACGCTGACGGTGCCGGATCATCGTCTGGCCGATCTGCCTGCCGCGCTGCGCAACCGCGAGAACCCTGCGCAACTGGCCTCGCTGCTGCATCTGGAAGGTGATGCCGGGCTGGCGCAGCTCATCTCTGAACTGGCACGTGATCTGCGCTGGGATTCCGAACATGAACTGGCACGATTCACTGGCGGCATGCTGTCACGCCAGATTCATATGCTATTTCGCCAGGCCGTCAGTACTACCGGAACGGCGGCACAGCGCCTTACAGAAAACCTGAGCGAATATGTATCTGAAGAAGCCGGCATGGTGCTGGGAAGGCCGGCGTTGCAAACCTGGGAAGACACGCTGCGCGCTTCTACCGTGACGCTGGATCAGCTTGATGCCCGGCTGCGTGCGCTCGAAGCGCGCCAGCGCAGGAGCGGTTCATGATCCTGTCTACCTTAAGGCTGATACGTATTGCGCTGGTATGTCTGCGTTATGGTCTGGACGAACTCGTACTCAGCAGCCTGCGACATCCCATCGCCAGTTCCCTGCTCAAGGTTGTCAGGCTTGGCCGCAGTTTTGAGCGGCCGCGCGGCGAGCGGTTGCGCCTGGCACTGGAATCGCTGGGCCCGATTTTTATCAAATTCGGTCAGGTGCTGTCGACACGACGCGATCTGATTCCTCTGGATATTGCAGATGAATTATCTGCACTGCAGGATCGCGTGCCTCCTTTCCCTTCCGAACTTGCCATGGAAAGCATACAGAAAGCTTTCGGCAAACACCCGACGGAACTTTTCGCACTGTTTGACAAAGAGCCGGTGGCATCAGCCTCGGTTGCGCAGGTGCATTTTGCTGTGCTGCACGATGGCCGTGAAGTGGCGGTGAAAGTGCTGCGCCCCGGCATGCTGGCGGTAATTGAACGCGACCTGTCGCTCATGAAAATGTTTGCCGGCTTTGTCGAGCGCCTGCTGCCCGATGGTCGACGTCTTCGTCCCAGGGAAGTGGTCAGCGAATTTGACAAGTATCTGCATGACGAACTGGATCTGCAGGTGGAAGCGGCCAATTGCAGCCAGCTTCGTCGCAATTTCGAATCCAGTCCGAAACGCGCGGATCTTCTGCTGGTGCCGGAAGTGGTCTGGGAATTTACCAGCAAGACCGTCATGACCATGCAGCGTATGCATGGTGTGCCAATCAGCCATATTGAAAAACTCGAAATGGCTGGCGTGGACATCAAGAAACTGGCGCGCAATGGCGTTGAAATTTTCTTCACCCAGGTTTTTGAAGACGGGTTCTTTCACGCCGACATGCATCCAGGCAATATCTTTGTCTCGCTGCAGCCCGAGACGCTGGGTCGGTATATTGCGCTGGACTTTGGCATTGTTGGCTCACTCTCGGAGTTCGACAAAAACTATCTGTCGCAAAATTTCCTGGCGTTCTTCCGTCGTGACTACCGTCGCGTTGCGCAGCTGCATATCGAATCGGGCTGGGTGCCTGCAGACACACGCGAAGAAGAACTGGAAGCGGCAGTGCGTTCCGTCTGCGAGCCTTACTTTGACCGCAAGCTCTCGGAGATTTCTCTTGGCCAGGTGTTGCTGCGCCTGTTCCAGACTTCGCGCCGCTTTAATGTGGAAATTCAGCCGCAACTGGTGCTGCTGCAGAAAACCCTGCTCAATGTAGAAGGGATGGGACGGCAGCTGGATCCGGATCTGGACCTCTGGCAGACCGCCAAACCGTTTCTCGAGCGCTGGATGTGGGATCGAATCGGTCCGCGCGCATTCGTGGCTCAGGTTCGCAAGGAAGCGGCCCAGTGGTCGCATCTGTTGCCCGAGATTCCGCGTCTGGTGCATACACAGCTTGCAAGACAGGATAGTCTGCCTGCGATTCGCAAAGAGCTGAATCAGCTGAGCAAAAGCCATCGGCGCAGTGTGCGCATTTTCATTGTTATGACGATCGTGCTGACGCTGCAGGCAGGCCTGATTCTCTGGCTGGTTGCAACCTTGCTTGGGTGGAAATGATGACTGTGCGTTTTGAACGAAAAATCCTGAGTCGCGAGCAATGTATCGAGGCCGTGCGCAACGGCACGCTTGCCCGTCCGCTGGTGTTTACCAACGGCGTTTTCGATATTCTGCATCGAGGTCATGTCAGTTATCTGGACGAAGCAGCGCAGCTGGGTGCCAGCCTGGTGGTTGCGGTGAACACGGATGCATCTGTGCGTCGATTGGGCAAGGCGCCCGACAGGCCACTGAACGGACAGGACGATCGTCAGGCTATGCTGGCCGCACTTGACAGCGTATCAGCGGCCACCGTATTTGAGGAAGATACACCGTACGAACTGATCGAACAGTTGCGTCCGGATATCATTGTCAAAGGTGGCGACTATGAGATGGAGAAATTACGTGAAACCGCGCTGGTGAAAAGCTGGGGCGGTCGGGCCGTGGCCATTCCGTTTCGTTTTCAGCGTTCCACCACCGCGCTTGTCAATGCAATTCGCGGTAACGGCAAGTAAGCGTACTGATCAGGCCTCGTACCGCTAGCTTTTTGAATAGGCAGGATACCATCCTGCCAGATACAGCACGGTTTGGTTACGGCACAGTCCGTGACCGGTAAGGACCTCAGAACTTAAAGTGAGATACCGTTGTGCCACGCAGGGGCTTGGCCAGCGTATCAAACAGCGATTCCGTTTCAAACGCGGCTGCGCTGACCCGGGTAATACGCAGTGCCGTCATGACAGGAGACTGTCCGACGATGGCAACCAGACGGCCGCCAATGGTCAGCTGGTACTTGAGTGAATCCGGAATATTGGGAATGGAGCCGGTCAGCAGGATGGCGCTGTATTCGCCTGTTCCCCAGCCGGCACGTCCGTCACCAATTTCAACTTTCACATTTGAAATATTCTCGCGCTCCAGGTTTGCCTTGCCGAAAGCCGCAATATGACGGTCGATTTCAACGCTGACAACGGTGCTGCACAGGCGGGCCAGCAGGGCGGCCTGATAACCTGAGCCCGTACCGATTTCCAGAACGCCGTCTGTTGGAGACAATTGCAGTTCCTGGGCCAGTCGCGCTTCAATTTTCGGCGCCAGCATGGATTCACAGCTGGTCATGCCTTCCACCTCAAGCGGAATTTCAAGATCGGAATAAGCCACATTCTGATAGCGGACCGGAACGAACCGGTCGCGGGGAATGGCAGACAGCGCGTTCAGCACGTCTTCGTCCAGGACATGCCAGGGACGGATCTGCTGTTCGATCATGTTGAATCGGCTTTGTTCGGCGAGAGATGTCAGAGCGTTCATAGGAAAATATCTAGCTGGATCCTGAATGGGAATATCGGGGACATTTTACCCCGCAACCGCGGGCGCTTCGGGCTTCAGGACCACAAGGCATGAAAATGATGCACCGGCCCATGTCCGTGACCCACATTCAGCTCTCCCGAACGCGCGATGGCCTTTTCGATATAGGCCTTGGCAAGCCTGGCCGCTTCGGGCACATCGCCCGTGCCGGGGATCAGTGCGCAAAGGGCAGCAGACAGCGTGCATCCCGTTCCGTGCGTGTTGGCCGTGTCGATGCGCCTGCCGGGTATTTCGATCATGCGATCGCCATCGGTCAGCAGATCAATCGTGTCGTTGCCAGGCAGGTGGCCGCCCTTGAGCAGCACCCAGACCTGTCTGTGATGATCCATGAGTTTGCGCAGTCTTTCCGCAACGCGGTACATGTCCTTGAGGGAATCGGCAGCGCGTTCGCCCAGCAGGACCCCGGCTTCGGGCAGATTGGGCG
This sequence comes from Pseudomonadota bacterium, assembly GCA_023422555.1. Lineage (GTDB taxonomy): Bacteria > Pseudomonadota > Gammaproteobacteria > Burkholderiales > Burkholderiaceae_B > Advenella. Next base: position 1,626 of record JAFAGQ010000344.1, on the reverse strand, counting down.
TAATCACCGTTGACAGCGGAATCAGCGCCTCGCGCAGGGTGGAAATGGCTGGTTTATCCAGCAGAACGTCACCGCTCTTGGCTACCATGACCGGATCCAGCACGATATGATCGGGCATCCAGTAGGCAAGGCGTTCGGCCACTACACGGGTGACGGGTTCCTGACCCAGCATGCCGATTTTGACCGAATCGATGTGGACATCATCAAACAGCGTGTCGATCTGCTGCTGCACAAAATCCGGACTCACCGGCAGCACGCCGGTAACGCCGCGCGTATTCTGGGCGGTCAGCGCCGCAATGACTGCGCAGGCATAGGTGCCCAGGGCACTCATGGTTTTGACGTCGGCAACAATGCCGGCGCCACCGGAAGGATCCACGCCGGCTATGGTCAAAGTGTTAAAAATCATAACGCCTCTAAATCGGGATTATTCGTGTCACATGCGTATGATAATGTCTTCGTCTGAATTAGTGTTAATGAACGGTTTTTGGCACAATCTTAAAATGTGCTTTTATCTGTAAGGACGTCATATGGCAAGCAACATCTCCAGCAAATCGACAAACTCCCGGAACAGTCAATCTGCCAGTGGCGGCAACAGAAAAGCCGCGCCACGCAAAGTCATTAACGGTGATATCCAGTCCGGCCACAATGCGGGTGAAACCCGGCTGAATACGGTCACAGACAGTCAGCGTTCCCATATCGATGCCGAGGCTGCAAGCATTACGGCAGATCTGGTGGGGACAGACAAGGCCGGGCGCAGCGAGCGTGCACGTCTTCTGTTAGATGGTATTTCTGCAGACGATAGGCGTGAACTGCTGCGTCTGTTGCGCGAAGAAAAACTGCGGGTCGACCGGGACAAGGATCCCGATGCCAATCCCGACAACAAGCTCAAGGACAACTGGCAGGATGGCGGCTATCCGTATAAGTACCTGATGTCACGCCGCAATTACGAGTTCCAGAAATATGACCTTCAGGTCGAACTGCTCAAACTGCAGTCCTGGGTCAAGGAAACCGGCCAGCGTGTGGTGATTGTATTCGAAGGTCGCGACGCGGCCGGCAAGGGCGGTACCATCAAGCGCTTCATGGAACACCTGAATCCCCGTACTGCGCGGGTTGTCGCGCTGCAAAAGCCCACTGAGCGCGAACTTGGCCAGTGGTATTTCCAGCGGTATGTAGAGCAACTGCCTACGCGTGGTGAAATGGTGCTGTTTGACCGTTCCTGGTATAACCGCGCCGGTGTTGAGCGCGTCATGGGTTTCTGTACCGATGCCGAATATATGGAATTCATGCGGCAGGCACCCGAATTCGAACGCAATCTGGTTCGTAGCGGCATCACGGTCATCAAATTCTGGTTCTCGGTCAGTCAGGACGAACAGAAACGTCGCTTCAAGGAACGCCGTCATCATCCGCTGAAACAATGGAAGCTGTCACCCATAGATATGGCCTCGCTCGATAAGTGGGACGATTACACGCGTGCCAAGGAAGCCATGTTCTTCCATACCGATACCAGCGATGCGCCATGGATTGTGGTCAAGTCCAACTGCAAGAAGCGCGCCCGCCTGAATGCCATGCGTTATGTATTGCAGCAGTTCAATTACACCAATAAAGACGCGGCAAATATTGGCAAGA
>JAFAGQ010000312.1 GCA_023422555.1 Pseudomonadota bacterium | reverse complement strand
CGAATAACATGATACGCACAATTGTCGGCGGAGCCACGCTGGTTCTGTCTGGGATCATTGCCACGGCGGGTGCCGCAGATATCATTTCGGTTTCACCGACAGGCACGCAGAGCAAAGTCTCCGCCATAGATATTGTTTTCAGCAATAACGTCATTCCCCTCGGGCGAAGTGATTTGCCAGCGCCGGTCTCCATTTCATGTACAAATAATGCAATCGCCGGACACGGGAAATGGTCGGATGGTTCACACTGGTCCTATGAATTCGAAGGTGTTCTGCCCGCAGGCGTGCAGTGCACTATTACGCCCGATGCGAAGTTTCGAGACACCCAGGGGCAGCCAGTCAAGGCCAGCAAGCAGTATCGTTTTGATACCGGAAGGCTGGCTGTGTCGTCGGTCAGCCCAACTCGTGACGCCAGCGAAGACCAGGCCTTTCTGGTCAAATTCAATCTTCCCGTCACGCCCGATGGCCTGAAAGATGTCGCAAGTTGCGTTGTCGATGGGCTGGGTGAACAAATTCCCGTCAGAATCCTGTCAGAGCGGGACAAGAAAACCATCATCAGTGAGGCTCGCTCCTATCTGGAAGACGAGGCTGACACTATTGCCTTTCTGCAATGTACCCGCCATTTGCCGTCTGGTGCAAAAGGCCGTCTTGTGATTTCTTCTGCCGCCACCAGCCAGGGTGGCGTGTCCATGAAAAAGCCTTACGAACATGAATTTACCGTGCGCAAAGATTTCTCCGCGGGCTTCTCCTGCTCGCGTGAGAATCAGAACGCCAATTGCACACCGGCCCGTCCCATTTATCTTACATTGAGCGAATCGGTAAGCACTGCCGACGCAAAATCAATCCGTCTGGAGGGTGCCAAGGGCAGCGCCTATCCGGCTGAGATCGAAGAGAATGATAATACGGTCAGTAGTGTAAAGTTCCCGGGGCCCTTTGCCGAGAATGAAACGCTGACATTAAGCCTGCCCGAAAATCTCAAAGATGATTCCGGCCGAACACTCAGCAACGCCGCCCAGTTTCCCATGAAAATTCGCATGGGTTCCTATTCGCCCATGCTCAAATTTGCTTCCTCCACCTTTGGTATTGTTGAGCGCAAAGCCGACAGTTCGCAGGCTGATGGGCCGTGGCGGGTACCGGTAACGGTTCGCTATATTGAGAACCAGCTCACGCTGAAGGATCAGTCGCTGTCACCGGGCACTATCAGCGATTATGTGCCCCAGGAAGATACCGATGTGTTGCGCGCATTCGCGCGTGTGCGGAGGCTCAACGAAACGACCCTGACCGCCAGGAATATTCAGGCGGCCATGAACGATGAGCCTGATAACTACTCAGAAAAGAAACCCGTATATATTGATACGCGCTCCGTTTCCATGCTGTCTGAAAACACAAAGGCAAAAACCATTACGTTGCCGGCGGTCAAACCGGCACAGGCAAATCGCGAATTCGAAGTGCTTGGTGTGCCATTGCAGAAACCGGGCTTTCATGTTCTGGAGGCTAAATCCGCAAGCCTGGGTCAGGCTCTGCTTGCCAATCAAAATCCCATGTATGTTCGCACGTCGGTGCTGGTCACCAATATGGCCGTGCATATCAAAAAAGGTCGTGACGACCTGCTGGTCTGGGTGACCACCCTGGACGACGCCAAGCCCGTAGCCAACGCCCAGGTTCGGGTGCTGGACTGCACCGGAACACAGCTTCTCACCGGACAGACAGGAAACGATGGGATCTGGCACCACCGCAAGGCGGTCAAGTCCAAGGATTATTGCGATTCAACCGAACTTTCGGGGCTTTTTGTGTCGGCAAGCATACCGGCTGACCATCCGATGGCCGACGGTGTGGCTGACTACTCCTTTGCCTTTAGTTCCTGGGACTCAGGTATTGAATCCTGGCGCTTCAATGTTCCTACCGACACTTCAGCAGAACCCACGGTACGCGCACATACGATTCTTGACCGCACGCTGTTTCGGGCAGGCGAAACTGTCTCCATGAAGCATCTGCTGCGTACGCTCACGCGTGACGGATTCGGTCTGCCTCCCGGCGAGTCGCTGCCGGATAAAATGAATATCGAACTGGTCGGCGGAGAAGATAAGTACAGCCTCGCACTGCACTGGCAGGATACCCCGGGCGGCAGTGCGTACAGCACCGCGGAGTGGAAAATCCCGCAGGATATCAAACGTGGTCAGTATCGAATCACCCTGGATCCCGATGGACAGTCTTACGAAACCGGATTGTTTCGCGTAGAAGACTTCAAATTGCCTTTGCTCTCGGGACAACTGTCTGTTAAAGATACGGCAGGTGATGGCGGGCCGCTTATTTCGCCTTCCAGCGTCAACGTGGATATGCAATTGTCTTATCTGTCGGGCGGTGGCGCAGGCAAATTGCCGGTAGAAGTCTCTGCGCTCTCACGCGAGAAAGCAGTGTCTTTCCGCGACTATGACGATTATTCCTTCAATCCGCCCACATCGAACTCAGGGCAGGGTGGCGATCAGGAGTCGGAAGAGAGTGCCTCTGATGAGAACGAAACAAGTCGAATTATTGTGAACCGGCAGAAGCTGACGCTGAACAGTCAGGGGCGTGGCGCCATCACCCTCAATGATATTCCGGTCTCCGACAGACCGCGCGACGTCACATTTGAAGGCAGTTTTCTGGATCCCAATGGTCAGGTGCAAACGCTCAGTCGTACCGTACCGGTATGGCCTGCTGCCTACGTCGCCGGCATTCGAGCCGGGTATATGATGCAACAGGACAAGGCTGCCAGCATATCAGTGGTCACGCTGGATACCAAGGGTCAGCCGGTATCCGACGCGCCAGTCAGTGTTCACGCCATCAGTTATACGTACCAGACGGTTCGCAAACGACTGGTGGGCGGATTCTACAGCTACGACACGCATCAGGTTGCCAAAGATCTCGGTCGCGTCTGCGAAGGTAGCAGCGGCGCTGATGGCAAGTTCACATGTGATGTCAGCCTTAAGGAACAGGGACGCGTCAGTCTGGTAGCCGAGGTCTCCGATCAGCAAAGTCGCAAGGCGTTCGCCGAATCCTCGGTGTATGTCGTCGGTGACGGAGAACTCTGGTTCTCGGGTGAAAACAATGATCGTATCGACATCATTGCAGACAAGAAAGAATACAAGCCCGGTGATGTTGCAACATTCCAGGTGCGCATGCCTTTTCGTCAGGCGAATGCAATGATTGCGATTGAGCGCGAGGGCGTTTTACAGACGCAACAAGTGGTGCTGTCTGGTAACAATCCGACGTTTGAACTTCCCATTCGTCCTGAATGGGGACCGAATGTTTATGTATCTGTTCTGGCTTTGCGAGGTCGGGTCAGGGATTCTGCACAAAACCCCGATCTGACCTGGGGTGAAGCGCAGGCTTCAGCACCGACGGCACTGATTGACCTGGCCAAGCCTGCCTTCCGTTATGGTCTGGCCGCCATTCGCGTGCGCAGCGATAGGAACGCGCTGAAGATCAATGTCAGTACTGACAAACCGCGCTATCAGGTTCGTGATCAGGCCACCGCCGTCATTCAGGGGACGTTGCCTGATGGCAGTCCCGCTGCCAATGCCAGCGTCGCACTCGCCGTCGTGGACGAAGCCCTGCTGGAATTGGCCCCCAACAACAGCTGGGATATTGTCAAAGCCATGATGGGCGAGCGTGCGTATGGCGTAGAAACCGCGACAGCACAAATGGAAGTGGTTGGACGGCGGCACTATGGTCGCAAGGCATTGCCGCCCGGTGGCGGGGGCGGCAATGGAGGGGCACCTACCCGCGAACTGCTCGACAGCCTGGTTTTCTGGAAACCGGATATTGTGCTGGATGCAAAAGGTCAGGCGCGCATTCCCATCAGTCTGAATGATTCCATCTCGGGTTTCCGTCTGGCAGCCATTGCAGAACTCGGCACAGATCGTTACGGAAGGGGTGATGCGCATATTGTTACCACGCAAGACCTGCAGATCATTTCCGGTCTGCCCCTATTGGCTCGCAGCGATGATCACTATACCGCTGCGGTCACGCTGCGCAATGCGACTGACCGCGATATGTCGGTAGAGGTGGGAGCGCAATTGCGCAGCCCATCACTGGCCCCGGCGTCCCTTAACAGGCAAACGGTGACGCTCAAAGCACAGTCTTCGCAAAGAGTAAGCTGGGATATGGACATGCGCAAGCTGCAGTTGGGTCCTTTGTCGCAGACCATCAAGTGGCGCTTCGATGCCCACGAGCTGAAGGACAGTGCTGGAGCTTCGGAAGCTTCGGCTAAGCCAGGTGCTTCAATCGGGAATGATCAGGCGTTCGCTGAGGACAGTGTGGAAGTATCGCAACTGACCATCCCTACGGTCCCTGTAACGTTGCGACAGGCAACACTGCAATCGGTGCTTCCTGAGAAGCCACTGCAGAATATACCGGTACAGCCGCCGGCAGCTGCGGTTCAAGCTGCCGATGGTCAGCCTTTGGGCGGTATACAGGTTCAGTTTTCACCATCGCTGGTCAGCAGTCTGGAACCAGTGCGACGCTGGTTTACCGATTATCAGTTCACCTGCCTGGAGCAGTTGTCATCAATCGCCATTGGTATCGACAATCCGCAAAAATGGTCATCACTGATGAACCGTCTGCCGCTCTACATGGACGAACATGGCCTGCTTGCCTATTTCCCCGGATTGCAGGGAGATGAAGTGCTCACCGCGCACCTGCTTGCGGTTTCGCTTGAAGCCAGCCGGGGTGGTCAGCCGTACACCATTCCGCAGACTTATCGGGAAAAAATGATCGAAGGGCTGATGGCGTATACCAGCGGCAAAATCCGTTCTTCTGCCTGGCGGCCGAAACAGGACATCGCGCAACGCAAGCTGATGGTGCTTGAGGCGCTGTCACGCGCCGGCATGATGACGCCGCGGATGGTCTCTTCCATCGACATTGATCCTCAGGATATCTCCACGTCTGCACTCGTGGACTGGCTCGGCATTGTCTCGCGCGTTAAGTCGCTTCCTGATCAGGCAAAAAAACAGGCATCAATCCGGTCTGCACTGCTTTCACGTATGAGCCGGCAGGGTACCAGTCTGGTGCTGGCAGATGACGACAGTTATGCCTGGTGGATGATGAGCAATCGGGAAACCACGACGGCCAAACTGTTGACCATTGTCATGAACAACAAGGCCTGGGAAAAAGATATTCCTGTTCTTGTTGCGGGTCTTCTGGCCCAGCAGCAGCGTGGCGCCTGGAGCACGACAACGGCCAATCTGTGGGGAACGCTCGCACTTCGCTCCTTCAGCGCCACCTTTGAAAAGACACCGGTCAAGGGAACGTTGACCATGACCATGAAAGCGACAAAAGAGGCGTCGTCTTCTGATCAGAAATGGGAAGGGCTTCTACCTACACAGAAGGTGCTGATTCCGTGGCAAGGTACCCAGACCAGACAGCTCGACGTGTCTTCTCAGGGCAAGGGGCGTGTGTGGGCTTCCATCGGAGCGCTCGCCGCTGTGCCTGTTACCAGCCCTGTTTATGCGGGTTATACCATTCGCCGTACCCTTGAGCTGGTCTCTCAGGCAACACAAGGTAAATGGTCCGTGGGAGATATCTATCGCGTGCGACTTGACGTGACGGCCAAGACAGCTATGAACTGGGTCGTTGTCAGCGATCCGGTGCCCGCCGGCGCAACCATTCTGGGTGGCGGACTTGGACGGGACTCTGCAATTGCGACAGAAGGAGAGAAAAACGATACAAGAGGCCGTTCGCCAAGCTTCACGGAAAGAAAAAGCGAGGTTTACCGTGCCTATTACGCCTGGCTGCCTGCCGGTTCAACCGCACTGGAATATACGGTCAGGTTGAATACCGCAGGTACCTATAGTCTGCCGGCAACGCGCGTTGAGGCCATGTATGCGCCGCAGGTCTTTGGGGAGTATCCGAATAACGATCACTTCCAGATCAGCGAACAGTCCGGGACGTCTTCTGATGCAAAAGCAAGTGATTCTTCTGCGCCATGAACAAAGCTGACTCCGCTTCCGCATCAATCCGGAAAATCCGCCTCCTGAAATGGGGCGGGGCGGGTCTGCTGCTGTTTATCGTTCTGGCGATCGCTTGCGTGTTGTGGGCGATGCAACTGTCCGTCCCCTCATACGAGCAGGTTCGCGGCGACTATCGAACCTCATATGTCACTTTGCTGGATCGTAACGGTTCGGTATTAGAGCGGGTGCGGCGTGATTTTCATGACAGGCGTGATAACTGGACGTCCATTGAGGAAGTGTCTCCTGCGCTTGTACGGGCAGTGCTGCTGTCCGAAGACCGTCGGTTCTACCAGCATCCTGGTGTCGATCTGCTGGCCCTGGGCGGCGCATTGCGGGACCGGCTGACCCGGCACAGCATACGGGGCAGTTCCACACTGACCATGCAACTGGCAGGAATGTTCATTCCTGAATCGGGCAAAAGCGGCAGGCGCACTGTCATGCAAAAATTGCGTCAGATGGCACTGGCAATCGCCTTTGAGCAACATTGGGATAAGTCACAAATTCTGGAAGCCTATCTGAATCTTGTGCCCTGGCGTGGAGAGTTGTCCGGTATTACGGCTGCCTCACGCAGTCTTTTTGGGAAATATCCGGAAGGACTGGACTCACGTGAATCTGCGATTCTGGCCACCATGTTGCGGTCACCCAATGCATCGGCGCAGGTCATTTCGCGGCGGGCATGTGGTTTACTGACGCAGCAATCGCTTTCGCAATATTGTGATTACCTGCAGGACTTCGTGACGTACCAACTGACGCATGGCACGCTGGCATTGCCGGATGATCCTTTTATCGCGTCTCATTATGCGAGACGCAGACTCGCACAGGGGTCCGCTATAGCGGGACCGATACGAACCAGCATCAATTCGAAATTGCAGGCGACAGTACAGACCGTCATCAATCGTGTCGCTCACCAAATTCGGAATAGTCATGCCAACGATGCGGCAGCCGTCGTGCTGGACAATCGCAGTGGTGAAATTCTGGCCTATGTCGGCTCTTCGGGAGAGATGGCCACCGCCCCACAAGTGGATAACTCCAGTGCGTTGCGCCAGGCAGGCTCCACGTTAAAACCCTTTCTGTATGCACAGGCGCTGGAACAGCAACGCATTACCGCCGCATCACTGCTGGATGACAGCGCGGTGAATCTGCCCACAGGCAACGGACTCTACGTCCCGCAGAATTATGACAAACAGTTTGGTGGCTGGGTGAGCGCTCGTACGGCGCTGGCGTCCTCCCTGAATATCCCTGCAGTTCGACTGCTTGTCATGGTCACGCCCGATGTCTTTCATCAGCGCCTGCGAACCCTCGGGCTGCCGCTGACGGAATCCGGTGATTATTACGGATACAGCCTGGCTCTGGGCAGTGCAGATGTGACGCTGCTATCGTTAACCAACGCTTATCGCGCGCTGGCTAATCACGGCGTCTACAGTGAAGTCAATTGGGGCGTGGAGTCGGCGCCTGCCAACGTCAGGGTCATGAGTGAAGCTGCTGCCTGGCTTGTTGGCGATATTCTGTCCGACAGGCAGGCGCGTGCACGCACTTTCGGGCTGGACAGTGCATTGTCAACGCCGTTCTGGACTGCCGTAAAAACCGGCACCAGCAAGGATATGCGTGATAACTGGACCATTGGCTGGTCAGAAAGCTACACCGTGGGCGTCTGGGTTGGCAACAGCACGGGTGCGAGCATGCGCGAGGTGAGCGGCGTGACAGGGGCTGGGCCGATATGGCACGACATCATGAGTTATCTGCATCGCGAGCGGGGAAGCAGACAGCCTCCACGCCCTGCAACGCTCACCGAGAGCGCAATTACCTTTGAAAATGACACTGAAGCGGCGCGTACTGAATATTTTCTGGCAGGTACAGAGATGACGCATATTGCGCTGGCTTCATCTGCAGGATCTGCAGGCTATGGGTCACATTTGGCAGATGAAGATATGACAGTTGACTTGGCCAATGAGACGGCCGACGCAACCGCTACATCCAATCGATCAAACGGGCGCATCGAAATCCGGGCACCAGCTGACGGCACAATTATTGCGCTGGATCCGGATATCCCTCAGCTCAATCAAAGGCTGCAGCTGTATGCGGTCAGACCCGCGGGTGGTGCTCACACTGCGGTTCGCTGGTATGCCGATGGTCAGTATCTGAGTGATGCAAATCCGTTTGCCTGGTACCCAGTGCCGGGTAGTCATGTCATCGATGCAAGGGACGCGAATGGCCAAATTCAGGACCAGGTACGAATCCATGTTCGCGGCGCCCAGCTTCGACAGCATCTCGGTCACCAGCCCTGATTGCATAGCACGGCCAGGCCGCAATATCGACCGTGTTGCACCGGCCACGCTGCAACGACCGAATCTCACATTGCATTAGCTACATTTCGGGCACGCCGATGTTCTGCGCGCATCTAAACCACAAAGATCAAGCACCGCCCATTATCGAGCGTCTTAGCCACACTGCCTTTGATCGCGCGTTGTCTATGTCGGGATTCCGAAGCCCGACCACTGTTCAGCCACATGAGTGTGAATCTATTGCATAATGGAATTCATCTTCCAATCAGGTGCATCACATGGAAAGCACAGCAAATAAATCACAACTGAAAGTCGGCGTCGGGCAGTTTGCTGCCGTGAACGACATTGAACCCAATAAGGCGCATATCCGCGAGCTGGTCGCGCAGGCTGCTGCGCAACAGGTTGAGCTTCTGGTCCTGCCAGAGGCATCCATGTGCTCGTTTGGTTCGCCACTGCCGGAACTGCGCGAAACGGCAGGTAAAAACGCGCCTGCCTTCATCAGCTTTATGCAGGATCTGGCCCGCGAAAACAATATGCATATCGTGGTCGGTGTGCTCAGCCTGGCAGACCAGGCGGGTGACGAACGGGTCACGAATCAGTTGCTGGTCTTTGACAGTAAAGGCAATGAGGTTGTTCGTTACACGAAAATGCACGTCTACGATGCCTTCAAGTTCAAGGAATCCGACAAAGTCCGTCCAGGCAGTTTTGGCGACGCCAACAAGGAACTGGGCATTTTCGATATCAGGGACTTCCGTATCGGCCTCATCAATTGTTATGACCTGCGCTTCCCCGAACTGGCGCGTGCACTGATTGACCAGGGGGTGAATGTACTCTCGGTCAGTGCGGCCTGGCTGGCTGGTCCGCTCAAGGAAAACCACTGGGAAATTCTGCTGCGGGCACGGGCCATAGAAAACACAAGCTATCTGCTGGCATCTGGTCAGACTGCACCGCGCAACTGTGGCCTCAGCATGGTTGTGGATCCGCTGGGCATGGTGCTGGCAACGGCGACCAGCGATCCGGGGCTTGCCGTGCATACGCTTTCATCAGCCCGCATTACAGAGGTACGCGAATTGCTGCCTTGTCTTCAAAACCGTCGCTATCAGGTATCACCCTCGAAATGAATACAAACGTAATAAAGCGGTCTCA
>JAFAGQ010000299.1 GCA_023422555.1 Pseudomonadota bacterium | reverse complement strand
CAAGGCAGCGATTATTGTTGCCAACATCCTGACACGTTTTGAGTATGACAAGAAACCGCTGGACGAGAAGATGTCTCAGGCGGTCTTCAAGGAATACCTCAAAATGATGGATCCGGCCAAAATGTACTTGCTCAAGTCAGATATCGACGAATTTGAGCCGGTTCAGAAAAACATTCATACCATGCTCATGACCGGACGCCTTGCGCCGGCCTTTGTGATGTTCGAAAAATACCGGGATCGTGTCGAGCAGCGTTTCGATCACGCGATCAAATTGCTGGACAAACCCTTTGACTTTGATAAGGAAGAGTCTTTCGATCTGGATCGCAAGAAGGCAGAATGGGCCACGTCAGATGCGCAGATCAATGACCTCTGGCGTAAGCGTATCAAGAACGATTACCTGCGACTGAAACTGGCGGGCAGCAAGGACAGCGTGATTGTTGAAAAACTCAAAAAGCGCTATATCAATAATCGCAACCAGATCATGCGCATGAATGGCGAGGATGTCGCCGAGATGTTCCTGAATGCTTATGGGAACAGTACAGATCCTCACACGTCTTATTACAGCCCAAGTTCTGCCAAGAATTTTGATGTGCAGATCAGTCTGTCAGTCGACGGCATTGGCGCTGTTCTGCAAAAGCGCGATGAATACGGTCAGATCCGCGAAGTAGTGCCTGGCGGTCCGGCTGCCAAGTCGGGCAAGCTGAATCCGGGTGACCGGATCGTAGCGGTGGGTCAGGGCGCCTCCGGTCCCATGGAAGACGTGGTTGACTGGCGTCTTGATGATATCGTGAAGCTGATTCGCGGCAAGCGCGGTACTACAGTGCGTATCGAGATCATTCCTGCTGAAAGAGGCATGGAGGGTAAGCATACGACTATCTCCATTGTTCGCCAGAAAGTGACAATGGAAGATCAGGCCGCACGTTACCGCGTTTATGAAGCTGGTGAAGAAGGCAATAAACATAAGGTCGGGATTATTACCATCCCAAGTTTCTATGAAGATTTTGATGCCAAAGCCCGCGGTGAGAGTAATTACAAGAGTGTGACCCGTGATGTACGCACTATTCTTGAAAAGCTCGAGAAAGAAGGCGTGGAAGGCGTACTGCTGGATCTGCGCAATAACGGTGGCGGTTCACTGAGTGAAGCTGCGAATCTGAGTGGCCTGTTTCTTGGCGGCCCCAATCCGATTGTGCAGGTCAGTACTGCAGAAGGAACAGTTTCCAATGTTCGAAGCGCCAGTGGCAAAGTGGTATGGGACAAGCCGGTGGGCGTCATGGTCAACCGCATTTCCGCATCGGCCTCTGAAATTTTTGCGGCAGCCATTCAGGATTACGGTCGCGGTGTCGTGATTGGAGATCCGACCTGGGGCAAGGGCTCTGTGCAGACCATTCGTGGCCTGGATGAGTTTTTGCGTCGTCACGAGGGTGAAGAGCTGGGGTCGCTGAAATGGACAATTCAGAAATTCTTCCGTGTCAACGGCAGTTCGACTCAGGAGAAGGGCGTCGTTCCCGATATTGTGTTCCCATCTGCCTTTGATCCGAAAGAGCTGGGAGAATCCAGTTACGAAAACGCCATGCCGTGGAGCAAGATTGAGCCAACCAAATACAGCGCCAATGATACGCTGGCTGGCGAAATTGGTGCCCTGAAAACCCAGCACGAAGACCGTGCAGGCAAATCCGAGAGCTGGAAGCTGCTACTGGACGAACTGGCCTATGCGCGCAAAACGTCAGACAAGAAAGTCATTTCTCTGCGTTATGCGACCCGACTTGCCGAAAGAGAGAAAATGTCTCAGGAGCAATCGCAGTTTGAAGAGCGCCGCAAGAAACTGGGCGAATCTGATGTCAATTCGTTCCGCCTGGACGATGGACTTGCTGCAGGTGAGGGCAATCTGACCCAGGAACTGGCGGACGAGAAAAAGCGCAAGGAAAGTCTGGATATTGCAATCAAGGAAGCAGCCAATATCGTGGCAGACCTGGCAGCGAAAAAATAATCAGTCAGGCCTGCCATTTACAACAATTCACAATACATAAGAGCAGACGTATCGTATTTACATGTACGATACGTCTGTTTTTTTGTGTATTTGAGCAGGCAGACATTGTGCTGAATCCGTTAACAACATTCACGCGTTCCGTCATCCTGGTGATGGGACTCTGGACCCTTGCCCTGAATCCGACTTTCGCAGAAGAGGCGACCGCAGCGCGGCCCGCACTCACCGTGGCCCTGCACAACGTGGTTCGGACAACGGTGACACCGGGTATTGGAGCAACCGGAAACGTCCGCGCCTGGAATGATGCCAGCATCAGCGCGCAGACCAGCGGATTGCGTCTGAAATCGCTGCACGCAGATGTCGGAGATCGCGTGCAGAAAGGACAGCTGCTTGCCGAATTTGAGGATACGACCAGTCGCGGTGAGCAAACCCAGGCAGAAGCGCGCTTGCGCCAGGCTCAGGCATCGCTGGATACGGCCAGGCGAAATGCCGACCGCATCAGGAAGATCCGCAATACGGGCGCGATCAGTCAGTCCGAAGTAGACCAGGCTATATCGAATGAGAAGAACGCGCAGGCAGAAGTCACGTCCGCCAGGGCAGCGCTGGAAACTCAGAAACAGCGCACCTCATATACCCAGTTGCTTGCGCCGTCAGATGGCGTCATCTCCGTCAGAAACGCCGTATTGGGAGCGGTGGTCAATCCCGGCCAGGAGATATTTCATCTGGTTGTGGACAATCGTCTGGAATGGCAGGCGCAGCTGAGTATGCGCAATCTCATGCAAATCCGTGAGGGCATGCGGGTTAAGGTTTTTCTGCCCGATGACAGGGAAGTTACAGGTGTGGTTCGGCAGATTGCACCGACACTGGACGAAGAAACACGGCAGGGCGTTGCCTATGTCGATCTGGCGCAGGATCCGCAACTGCGCGCAGGAATGTTTCTGCGGGGAAAATTCGAACTGGCTCCTGTTCAGAGTCTGACTGTGCCTCGGCAGGCGCTGGTCCTCCGTGACGGCTTCAATTTTGTCTTCGTCGTGGGGCCGGAAAACAAGGTCGCGCAAACCAAGGTGGAAATTGGGGTTGCACAAGGCAATACCTTGCAGGTCACCGCCGGATTGCATGAGGGTGACCGGATCGTTACTCAGGGTGCAGCCTTTCTGAATGATGGCGATACGGTTCGCGTGGTGCAGCCAGACTCCGATTCAGCGCCGGAATCCGGTCCTTCGCAGAACTCGAAGTCGACGCCGAACTCGGGCTCAATGCCAGAGGCGCAGTCCGATAACGCCTCCCGGTCCGCGACAAATACCGACGGGCAAAAGAACGACTCGTCTGACGCTGCGCGCCCAGGGAGCTGATCATGAATGTCTCGGCCTGGTCGATTAAAAATCCGCTGCCGGCATGCATGTTGTTTGTGATGCTGACCCTGATGGGGTTGTACGCGTTCCACTCCATGCGGATTCAGAATTTCCCCGACATTGATCTGCCCACCGTGGTGGTGACTACGGTTCTGGAAGGCGCCACACCCAGTCAGCTGGAGAACGATGTCGCACGCAAGATAGAGGACAATCTCGCAACTGTACAGGGCATCGATCATGTCTTCAGTACGCTGCAGGACGGCGTGGCCACGACCACCGCTCAGTTCGTGCTGGAAAAGCCCATCCAGGAAGCGGTGGATGATGTGCGCTCATCGGTGGCTTCGGTACGCAATGATCTGCCTGCCAATACACAGGAACCAATCGTTACCAAGCTGGATCTGGCCGAACAACCCATTCTCGCCTTCACGGTCAGCTCACAGCGCCGCGATGAAACGGATCTGTCGTGGATTGTTGATAATGCGATTGCGCGCAAACTGCTCACCGTATCGGGCGTCGGCAAGGTCAGTCGGGTAGGAGGGCGGGATCGCCAGGTCAGGGTCGATATGGATCCGGTTCTGATGCAGGGATTGGGGGTTACTGTCGCCGATGTGTCCCGACAGCTCAAATCAGTCCAGCAGGAACAGTCCGGCGGCAAGGCCGAACTGGGTGAACAGAAGCAGCCTATTCGCACGCTCGGATCTGTCAAAAGTGCAGCAGAACTGCGTGACCTGCGCATTCCACTGAGCAATGGCAAGGTGATTACGCTGGGCGATGTCGCTACTGTGACGGACAGTTTTGCCGATCCGAGCACAGCCGCGTATCTGGACGGCAAGCCTGTTGTCGCGTTTGAGATCGCTCGCAGCAGGGGCGCCGGTGAAATCGATGTCGGCCGCGGCGTCTCTGAAGCGCTCGATCAATTACGTGCGCAATATCCCGACCTGCAATTTCAGAACGCCTTTGATATGGTTGAGCCGGTGCAGTCCGAATACGATGGCGCGATGCGTATGCTCTATGAGGGCGCTATCCTGGCTGTGATTGCGGTCTGGTTATTTCTGCGAAACCTGCGGGCAACACTGGTGTCTGCGGTGGCGCTGCCGCTTTCCATCATACCTGCCTTTGTGGGCATGTATCTGTTTGGATTTACCATCAATGGTGTCACGCTGCTGGCATTGTCTCTGGTGGTCGGGATACTGGTGGATGATGCCATTGTGGAAGTCGAAAATATTGTGCGACATCTGCAGTCAGGCAAATCTCCCTATCGTGCTGCCATGGAAGCGGCAGACGAAATCGGCCTGGCAGTGGTTGCCACAACGTTTACTCTGATTGCAGTGTTTCTGCCCACCGCCTTTATGAGCGGAATCGCCGGCCGGTTTTTCAAGCAGTTCGGCTGGACGGCAGCCATGGCCGTGTTCGCGTCGCTGGTTGTTGCGCGTATGCTCACCCCGATGATGTGTGCCTATATTCTGAAGCCTAAAAAAGAGGAGGCAAAAGATCCGGGCTGGATGAAGACGTATATGAAATGGGTGGACCGTTCATTACGTCATCGATGGGTCACGGTTATTATTGCCGGCGTGTTTTTCGTGGGCTCAGTTGTCATTATTCCATTGCTCCCCACCGGGTTCATGCCTGCAGACGATATGTCTCAGACACAGGTCTATATTGAATTGCAGCCAGGTACACCGCTGTCGCAAACGCAAAACGTTGCTGAGCAGGTGCGTCAGCGCGTCATGCAAAATTCATCTGTAGAGGCCGTATACACCAGCATTGGTGGCGGTGCGGCGGGTGGAGATCCGTTCGCGGGCGGTCAGACCCAGGAAGAGCGTAAGGCTACCCTGACCGTGAAGCTGAAGCCGCGCAGCGAAAGGCCGGTCAAGCAGGAAATAGAGGCTGATATTCGCAATAGACTTGCCGATGTGCCGGGAGTGCGATTCAAGGTGGGCCTGGGTGGCTCCGGAGAAAAATACATGCTGGTACTGTCGGGTGAACAGCCGGATGTACTCATGCAGACGGCACTTGAGGTCGGAAGTCAATTGCGGACCATTCCCGGACTGGGCAATATTTCCTCTTCCGCCAGTCTGGTTCGTCCGGAAGTTGAAGTGCATCCACGCTTTGACGACGCAGCGCAACTGGGCGTTACCAGTGCGGCCATGGCGGACACATTGCGTGTGGCAACGGCGGGTGATTTCGAGGTGTCGCTGTCCAAACTCAATCTGGATCAACGCCAGATTCCCATTGTGGTGGCATTGAAGAAATGGGCCATCCAGGATCTGGATTTTATCGAGAACCTGCAGGTGCCTGGCGCCAAAGGACCGGTTCCTCTGAGCAGCGTGGCGGACGTGCGCCTGGGTGGTGGTCCCGCCGTGATCAATCGTTATGATCGCGCCCGTAATATTACGTTTGAGATTGAGCTCTCTGGCGTGGCTCTTGGCGATGTCGTCAAACAGGTTCGGGATCTGCCTGCGATGCGTTCGCTGCCTGCCAGCGTCTCCGTTATTGATATTGGCGACGCCGAAGTCATGGAGGAACTGTTTCAGAGCTTCGGTCTGGCCATTATCATTGGTATCGTCTGCATTTATGTCGTACTGGTTCTTCTGTTCAAACAGTTTCTGCATCCGTTTACGATTCTGGCCGCCTTGCCACTATCGCTGGGCGGGGCATTCGTGGGACTGATGATTGCACAGAAAAGTTTCTCCATGCCGTCTTTGATCGGATTGATCATGCTGATGGGAATCGCTACCAAGAATTCGATTCTGCTCGTCGAATATGCCATTCTGGCGATCCGGGAAAAGGGTATGAGTCGCATGGATGCACTCAGGGATGCCTGCCACAAACGTGCCCGGCCAATTCTGATGACAACGCTGGCAATGGGTGCCGGGATGGTACCACTGGCCGTGGGCTGGGGAACGGCTGACCCAACCTTTCGTTCACCCATGGCGATTGCCGTTCTTGGCGGTCTGATCACTTCCACGTTTTTAAGTCTGCTGGTCATTCCCGCCGTGTTCCTGATAGTCGACGATGTGAGCGCGTTTTTCGCCCGGCACACCGGTAAACTGTTCAACGATCCTGAATAAAAGGGCAGGCAGCTGCTGCCCGGTTGATTACCGGGGCAGGAGACAATATCCATGAGAATTTTGCTTTTCGGACGGTCTGGTCAGCTGGGGAGTGCCTTGAGCAGGAGGCTGGCCCCGCTCGGACAGATCATAGCGCCGGATCGCCATGTGGATTTCAGGAATCCGTCTGCGGTGTACCACTTCGTCGCAGACCAGAAGCCCAATGTGATTGTCAACGCCGCCGCCTGGACGGCTGTGGATGACGCAGAAGACAACAAGTCGGCAGTCGGACTTATCAATACCGAAGCCCCTGCCATGCTGGCGCGCGCTGCTCTGGAGTGCGATGCTCTGATGGTTCATTATTCCACTGATTATGTCTTTGACGGATCAGGCTCACGTCCCTGGCGCGAAACGGATACAGCCCGCCCCTGCAATGTGTACGGCGCCAGCAAGCTGGCCGCTGATGATGCGATCAAGGCAAGCGGCTGCCGGCATCTGATTTTCCGCTGCAGCTGGATTTACGCAGACCAGGGGAGCAGTTTTCTGCAAACGATGATGCAGCTCGCCAAGGAACGGGAAACGTTAAGTGTCGTGGATGACCAGATTGGCTCGCCAACTCATGCACGGCTGATCGCGGACGTGACAGTCCATGCAATGAAACTGGCATGCAGCCATCCAGGCAAATTTGATGGAATTTATCATCTGGCTGCCGATGGAGAGGCCAGCTGGTTTGATTACGCTTGTCATATCTTCGCCCGCATGAAGCAAAATGGCGTGGATCTGTCCCTCAGGCAGGTGATTCCTGTCAGTTCAACCAGTTATGCAAGCCGTGCCAGGCGGCCACTGAACAGCCGGCTCTGTACGCAAAAACTCCAGGATACATTTCAGTTGTCATTGCCCGGCTGGCAGGCCGATGTAGATGCGACTGTTGACCGAATCTGCACAATGATCACGCGGTAGCGGCTTCTGTCGGCTGCGCGACGGGTGGTTTCAGGTCGTAGAAAATCTTTGCCGCATCGATCAGTTTATATAACAGGCATTCCACAGATGCGGGCTCGTTGCGTTCTTCGGCCGCAACAAGAGTTTGAATCATCTGTTCAAGGGTGCTGATAAGAGAAGGCACCAGATTTGGGTCAAGACTCCAGAAGGCATTAGAAAACTGCAACGCCATATTGCCGGTGGCGTTAGCGGCGAGTGTTGCATTGGGAAAGACGTAACGCCCCTTCGCATTGGAAGAATAATGCGCACTGTCAGCAATTTTAGAAAAAAGGCGCGGGCCCGCGGACATCTTGAAGACGCGTTTGGCCGGGGCATAGAGTCCGTGATGCTGGCCGATTTGCAGAAACCACAACAGGCTTGTCAATTCACTGAAGGCGGCGATGCTTTGATTATTGCCCAGCTGACGATCAAACGCCTTGATCTGTTCATTTCCCGAATAGTCCATCAGATAATCGATGCGATGGATCAGCGTCTCATGTTCCGCAGCAGTAAAAGGATAAGCCGAATACTGGACAACGGCTATTCGGCTGCCCGGTGCATATTCATTGACCGAATCGACCGTCGCTAACAAACTGGCAAAGCCAGGTGTATGTTCGCTGGCCGACAAGACTTCGTTGGCCAGGGGTTGGGTGCCTGCAGCTGCGACCTGCTGATCGCCAGTGACGGAATTTCCGTTGTTGCCCGTGCTCGCCAGGTTTCCAACGTTCCCCGCGTCCCCCACTTTTCCGTAAGGGGCGTTGCCGCTGCTTGTAATAATGAAAACCGCGTTTGTGCTAGTATCTGTCATGCGTATAAGGCCAGATTTACGGCCCCGAATTTTTCGTATAAACCGTCTATTTTACCAAGTTAAGTGAGTGCCACAGGCGGTTATACCCGCACCTGGGAAATGCTGCGATAATACTGAACCGGTTATCCCTTTTTTATTCATTCATCCTCATACTCTGATCATGAACGATACTCGTCTCGTAGAACGCCGCGTGCGGCAATGGCTTGAAAAGGCCGTTATCGGGCTCAATCTCTGCCCCTTCGCAAAAAGTGTTTACGTAAAGGAACAGGTGCGAATTGTGATCAGCGCGGCTGAAGATGTGGAGTCACTCACGGCAGAGCTGCAGAGTGAATTGCAGCTGCTGGTTGATACGCCAGCCGAGCAGGTTGATACAACGCTTCTGGTTGTTCCCTGTATGTTCGAGCAGTTTGATGCGTTCAATGATTACCTTGACATTGCCGACGCGGTTCTGGACAGCATGGAACTGATCGGTGAAATCCAGATCGCCAGCTTTCATCCTCTCTATCAGTTTGCCGACACGGAACCGGACGATATCAGCAATTATACGAACCGCGCGCCGTATGCGATCCTGCATTTGTTGCGGGAAGACAGCCTGGATCGCGCCGCCGAGCAATATCCGGATCCTGGCGTCATCTTCGAGCGAAATATCCAGGTCGTGAGTGAAATCGGCAAGGACGGCTGGCAAAAGCTGTTGGACGAGGACCAGAAATAGTCTGCTTTCGGCTCAGGATCCGGCTCAGCTGCATACGTCACTTTTGGATGCAGAGCAGAAGTAACTTGTTGAAATACAACGAGTTCTGAGCCACCAGTGTCGTTGTTTTTGCGCTGTTGTTGTGGTATTATGTAATCTAAGCTGTATATCTGGTTGACTGAATGTTTTCTGGACGCGGGTTCGACTCCCGCCGTCTCCACCAACAGTGTATTTGATGCAGCCTCTATCGTATTTATCTTGGGTGTACTTTGATATTTACTTTATCTGGCTGCAGCGTATACGTTTCAAGTATGCTGTTGATGGGGACGCCATGGTTTCGACAGGAAAAGATAGGAAGATCGGCAGCCGGTAGGCGATGACCGTAAATCAAGCAAAACCTTTAAATGCAAACGACGAAAGTTACGCATTAG
>JAFAGQ010000263.1 GCA_023422555.1 Pseudomonadota bacterium | reverse complement strand
ATTAGTCCCGGAAAAACCATGTTCGTTCAACAGGAAAACATAAATTGATGGATGCCATCCGCATTCGCGGTGCGCGAACGCATAATCTGAAGAATGTGTCGCTTGATCTGCCGCGGCACAAACTGGTTGTACTTACCGGTTTGTCCGGCTCGGGCAAGTCTTCGCTTGCTTTTGACACCCTGTATGCAGAAGGCCAGCGCCGCTATGTGGAAAGCCTGTCGGCCTACGCCCGGCAGTTTCTGCAATTGATGGACAAACCTGACGTTGACCTGATAGAAGGCCTGTCGCCGGCCATTTCCATTGAACAGAAAGCAGCCGGCCACAATCCGCGCTCAACCGTAGGTACCATCACGGAAATCCACGATTATCTGCGTCTGCTGTTTGCGCGGGTAGGTACGCCCTACTGTCCGATACACGGCGAGCCGCTGCAGGCCCAGTCTGTGGCACATATGGTGGACCATATTCTGGCCATGACGGCGGATACCCGTATTGCCATCCTGGCGCCGATTGCCCGGGAACGCAAGGGCAGCTACGAAGATGATTTCGCCCAGCTGCAGGCCCAGGGTTTTGTGCGCGTCCGTATTGATGGGCAGATGACCGAACTGGAACCGCTGCCTGTTCTGAACCGCAACGAAAAGCATTCTATTGATGTGGTCATCGACCGCCTGCGCGTTCGCGATGAGAGCAAGCAGCGTCTGGCCGAGAGCCTGGAAACCGCGCTCAAACTAGCCGACGGTCGTGTGCTGGTCCTGAATATGGATACCAATCAGGAGCAGCCGTTTTCCATCCGCTATGCCTGTCCGGTCTGTAATCATGCGCTGGCAGAGCTGGAACCACGCCTGTTCAGTTTCAATAATCCGGTAGGGGCCTGTCCCACCTGTGATGGGCTGGGTCACACCTGGTTTTTCGATCCGAAGCGCGTGGTGGCCTTTCCGACCCTGAGCCTGTCCAGTGGCGCCATCAAGGGCTGGGACAAGCGCAATGCCTTTACTCATTCCCTGCTCACCAGTCTGGCGGCGCATTACGAATTCGATGTCGAGACGCCTTTTGAAGAGCTGCCCGCCCCCATTCAGAAAACCATTCTTTATGGATCGGGCAAGGAAGAGATTTCTTTTCTGTACCTGAATGATAAAGGGCGCAGTTCGGTAAAACAGCATGCGTTTGAGGGGATTATTCCCAATCTGGAACGACGCTGGAAAGAAACCGATTCGAATACAGTCCGCGAAGAACTGGGCAAGTATCGCAGTCTGCAGGTCTGTCCCGATTGCGGCGGATCGCGTCTGCGCGAAGATGCCCGCCATGTGCTGATCGGCAATGAGCCGCGCGGGGGCGCTCGCGTGGGCCTGGCGATTTTTGAGGTGGAGGCGATGGCGCTGTCTGAGTGCCTGCACTGGTTCGAGAATCTGACGCTCACGGGCGCCAAGCAGGAGATCGCGGAACGCATTGTGCGGGAAATCCGCGCCCGGCTTGAGTTTCTGAACAATGTGGGCCTGAATTATCTGTCGCTGGATCGCAGTGCCGACACTATTTCCGGGGGCGAGGCGCAGCGTATCCGTCTGGCCAGCCAGATCGGTTCCGGTCTCACCGGAGTTATGTATGTGCTGGATGAGCCCTCTATCGGCCTGCATCAGCGCGACAATGACCGGTTGATTCAGACCCTGGCGCATTTGCGGGACCTGGGCAATAGCGTAATTGTGGTTGAGCACGACGAGGATATGATTCGTGCCGCAGACTGGGTGGTCGATATGGGCCCCGGTGCGGGCGAACATGGTGGCCAGATTATTGCGTCGGGCACCCCTGAGCAGATTGCCACTGATGAGGCCTCATTGACGGGCGCCTATCTTAGCGGCCGGCGACGTATTCAGGCGCACAACCCGCGCAAACTGGATGAGGATCAGAAATGGCTGGAAATTCACGGCTGTTCGGGAAATAACCTGAAAGGCGTGGACTTGCGGATTCCCGCCGGTAAACTGGTTTGTGTGACAGGTGTGTCAGGTTCGGGGAAATCCACGCTGATCAACGATACGCTGGCGACGCTGATGGCCCACGAGCTGCATCGCGCGCAAACGGAACCCGCTCCTTTCACCTCTGCCGAGGGTCTGGACCACTTTGACAAAATCATCAATGTAGACCAGAGTCCGATTGGGCGCACACCACGCAGTAACCCCGCGACCTACACAGGTTTGTTTACGCCGATACGTGAACTTTTCGCCGGTACACCGGAAGCGCGCACGCGCGGCTATGATCCGGGCCGGTTCTCGTTCAATGTGAAAGGTGGCCGTTGCGAAAGCTGTCAGGGTGACGGCGTGATCAAGGTGGAGATGCATTTTCTGCCGGATATGTACGTTCCCTGCGATACCTGTCATGGCAAACGTTATAACCGCGAAACCCTGGAAATCCGCTATCGCGGGCGCACCATCAGTGATGTGCTGGATCTGACTGTGGAGCAGGCGCTGGAGTATTTCAGTGCCGTGCCTGTGATCAATCGCAAGCTGCAGACGCTGATGGATGTGGGACTGAGCTATATTCGCCTGGGGCAGTCAGCGACGACGCTTTCTGGCGGTGAGGCCCAGCGTATCAAGCTGTCACTGGAGCTGTCCAAGCGCAGTACGGGCAAGACCATGTATATTCTGGACGAACCGACAACGGGTCTGCATTTTGCCGATATCGCGCTGCTGTTGAATGTGATCAATCAGCTGGTGGATTCCGGTAATACGGTGGTGGTGATTGAACATAATCTGGATGTGATCAAAACCGCCGACTGGATTGTGGACATGGGTCCCGAGGGCGGCCAGGGTGGCGGACAGATTGTGGCGACCGGCACGCCCGCCGATATTGCAGCCAACCCGAAAAGCCACACGGGTCGCTATCTGAAGCCGCTACTGGCGCGCGAGGAAGGCCAGAAGGCTGTCAGCGAGTGAGCGGGACTGGGGCCGAGCATTAAGCGGCCCGATTCCCATTCCACGCCGCTTTGTTTTATTCTGGCTGATTCTTTTCCACGAACTTGCGCAGTTCCTTGCGAATGATTTTGCCTGTGGTGGTCATGGGCAATTCATTGACAAAGTAGATGCGCCGCGGGTATTCGTGGGCGGCGACCCGCGTTTTAACGTGTTCCTGAATTTCTTTTTTCATCGCCTCTGACGGTTCGGCATCTTCATTCAAAATCACAAATGCGGTTACGGCCTCGGTACGTTCCTCATCGGGCAGGCCTACTACGGCAACCATGCTTACGCAGGGATGACCCAGGATGCAGTCTTCGATTGGCCCCGGGCCGATCCGATATCCCGCGCTGGTAATGACATCATCGTTACGGCCCACGAAGCGGAAGAAGCCGTCTTCATCGCGCACGCCCATGTCGCCGGTTACCAGAAACTCACCCGCAAATTTTTCCTGCGTTGCCTGGGGATTGTTCCAGTAACCCAGGAACATAACAGGATCGGGTTTTCTGACGCCGATGTTGCCTTCGGTACCGTCGGGTAAAATCTGCCCTTTGTCATCAACAATCTGTACATCATGGCCTGGCGCCGCTTTGCCCATGCTGCCAATTTTGGGTTCGAAAAGATCTGCGCACGAAGACACCAGCATATTGCATTCGGTCTGACCATAGAATTCGTTGATGGTGATGTCCAGATTGCGGCGCCCCCAGTCGATCAGTTCAAGTCCCAGACTTTCACCTCCACTGGCAATGGAGCGCAACGCCAGCGGCCAGCGATCACGCGGGTTTTCCAGTCGTCGCAGCATCTTGAGCGCGGTGGGCGGCAGGAAGGTATGCGTGACCTGATGCCGGGACATCAGATCAAAGGCGGCTTCTGCTGTGAATTTTGAGAAGCGGCAGGCCAGCACCGGAATGCCATGATGCAGGGACGGCATCAGCACATCCAGCAGACCGCCGATCCACGCCCAGTCTGCCGGCGTCCACATCAGCCGCGCATTCTCTGGGAAGAAATTATGTGAAATTTCCACGCCGGGCAGATGTCCCAGCAGGACGCGATGGGCGTGCAGGGCCCCTTTAGGCTTACCCGTGGTTCCCGAGGTATAGATGATAACTGCCGGATCATCGGCCAGGGTTTTCACAGGCTCGAACTGTGCAGACTGTGCCTGCAGCGACGGCCAGAAGGCGAGCGTTGTGCGGTTGTTTTCTGTGGATTTGCCGTCAGATGTCTCGGCGCCAGTCGCAGCGGCCGCATCGCTATTGCGCTTGTGATCTGTGTTCCCGGTTGCGTCAATATCCACCACCACTTTAAGTTCCGGCAGCGGTTCTGTGATGGTGGACAGTTTAGTCACGCCTTCTGTGTTGGTCACAAGTGCTTTTGCGCCTGAATTTGAGAGGCGATAGGCCAGCGCGTCGGATCCGAAAAGTGAAAATAGAGGGATGGCAATTAAACCCAGTTTGTAGCAGGCAATATGGGCGATGGCGGTTTCCACACCCTGCGCCAGCAGAATGCCCACACGGTCACCCTGCACAACGCCGGCCTGCTGCAGCACGTGTGCAAACTGATTGGAGTAGGTTTTCAGGTCATCGAAGCTGTATTGACGAATATCTGTGGGCGATTTTTCCTGAATAATGGCAATGCGGCCCGAGCCGTCAGCCCATTTATCACAGACGTCAACGCCGATATTGTAGTACTGCGGAATGTCCCAGTGGGTAGCCGATACGGTGTCGGCGTAGGTAGCATGGCGTGTTAGCAAGACAGGTCTCC
>JAFAGQ010000239.1 GCA_023422555.1 Pseudomonadota bacterium | reverse complement strand
GCCGCAAGAAGATCGCGGAACGCGCCCTGCGCCGCGAGCGTTTCACTGCCGCAGACCGGAATACCCGCTTTATCGCGATAGTCTGCCAGTGCCCCCGCACTATCCATTTTAATGGGGTCCTCTGCCCAAAACGGGCGATACTGTTTCAGCTCTCTGGCAATGGCCAGCGCGGAGGTCACATTCCACATGGAATGGAACTCACACATAATTTCAATGCGGTCGCCGACTGCAAGGCGGATTTTTTCAAAGACTTCCAGCCCCTGACGCATCTGTCTTGCATTGACGAACTGCCCATTGGTTTCTGTCGCGGCCGCATCAAAAGGCCAGATCTTCATGGCTTCGAAGCCCTCTTCCAGCAGACTCTCGGCCAGTTCGCCGGGACTTTCGATAAAGGCAATCTGGTCGTCGTATTTCCCGCGGATACGCGATGTACCTTGTTCAATCAATCGTCGTTGAACCGATTGAGCGTTGTAGTCGACCCCTGCGCAGGTATTGTATGTTCGCATACGATCATGACACGCACCACCTAATAGCTGGTAGACAGGCTGTCCCAGATACTTGCCCAGAAGATCCCATAACGCAATATCGATCGCGGAAGCCGCACGTGTTTCAACGCCACTGCCATTGAATCCCAGATAACCTTTCATCAGAACGCGGTGTATGCGTTCAATGTCCAGTGGATTCTTACCTAATAGCAGCGGTGCGGCCATCGAATGGATATACGTTTCCACTGCCTGTGCGCCACGAAAGGTTTCTCCCAGTCCTGTTATGCCTTCATCAGTTTCAATCTGTACCCATAACAGGTTGGGCTGGGTTTTAAGTCTGATCGTTTCAATTGCAATAATTTTCATAGGTCTGCTACTGGGTAGTGATATTCTGTGATTTGATGACGTCGGCCCATTTGTCATATTCACTTTTTATATGATCTTTCAGGACGCTGGGCGGGCCGCCAATGGGATTGATACCTGCAGCCTGCAGTGTCTTTTGTACTTTCGCGTCTTTGAGGCCGTTCTGGAATGCCTGATTCAGACGATCCACAGTTTTGGGCGGCACACCAGCCGGCGCACCGATGGCATACCAGGGTTCAATAATGAATCCTTTGTAACCCAGTTCTTCCATGGTAGGTACGTCGGGAAAATTGGGGGAGCGTTTCTTTCCTGTGACGGCCAGCGCCTTGACCTTGCCGGATTGGATAAAGGGCGCAATGGATGGCTCATTGTCAAAAAACACCTGAATCTGCCCACCGATAAGATCTGTGATGGCCGGACCGGAACCTTTGTATGGAACATGCAGCATTTTGATGCCTGCCATTTTCTTCAGCATTTCGCCGGCCAGATGGTTAGAGGCCCCCACGCCCGATGAACCATAATTGATCTGCCCGCTTTTGG
Source organism: Pseudomonadota bacterium (assembly GCA_023422555.1). Classification (GTDB taxonomy): domain Bacteria; phylum Pseudomonadota; class Gammaproteobacteria; order Burkholderiales; family Burkholderiaceae_B; genus Advenella. Next base: position 7,886 of record JAFAGQ010000239.1, on the reverse strand, counting down.
CTTTCTTCAGCAGATCGTCAACGCTATTGATTCCTGACTGCGGCCCGGCTACCAGCACATTGATGGATGATCCAAGCAGAATCACAGGCGTAATATCCTTGAACAGATCGAAACCTGGGTTGGCATACAGACTCGAGTTGACCGAACAATTGCCGATACTGCAAAGGAAAATGGTATGGCCGTCTGGGGCAGATCTGACAGCGACGACGGTACCAATATTTCCGGTAGCGCCCGGCCGGTTTTCAATCACAATGGATTGCCCCAGATCGCTGGCCGCCGCTGAGGCGGTGAGTCGTGAAACCATGTCACCCGAACCGCCCGGAGGAACCGGAACAATCATGGTGACGGGCTTACTGGGAAAGTCCTGGGCGTGAACTGCAATCGGGGGAAGCACCCCGCTTAATACCAGCGCCAACACGCCGGCAAGTCGTTTTTTCATGTCTCGTCCTTTTAGGTGATGTAAGCCGGCTGATGACCCCAATCTGGGCCCGGTCTGTGTTTATAAAAGCAATGATACAATCATCAGATGATTACGGCAAGTGTTAGCCCTTTTCATATTCAGATTCTGTTATATACTCCGCAAATGTCGTCACCTCGCCTGAAAAATTTCCATCACCAGATCGTCGATGCTATCGGCAACAGTATTGTTGCCGGCGAGTTCGCCGAAGGTTCGCAGCTTCCTACGGAAGATCAGCTTGCACAGACTTATGGCGCAAGCCGCCTTAGCATTCGCGAAGCGATGAAAAGCCTCGCCGCCAAAGGCTTGGTTTCCATCCGGCCGCGAACCGGCACCCACGTTCAGTCAAGGGAGAAATGGAATCTTTTTGATCCTGCCGTTTTGTCGTGGTATGGCAACCTGCCAACTGACCGCAAATTGCTGGAAGATCTGATGGAATTGCGACAGGCTATTGAACCGGTGGCAGCCAGACTGGCCGCCGCGCGTGCGCACGCTGAGGATATCGATGCCATTGGTACGGCATTTCTGAACATGCAGAAAGCCAATAGCAAGCGATCGTATATTGAAGCCGATCTGGCTTTCCACGCGGCCGTCATTAAAGCCAGTGGCAATCAGTTCATGTTTCAGTTGGGGACGGCGCTTTCCGCAGTCTGGGAGACCAGCTTTCAGGTATCCAGCGGTGACTGGGGTCCTGACGCGCAGGCGCTGGCCCTTCATCGCGCATTGCTCGAGTCCATCACTGCACAAAAACCCGCGGCAGCGGAAAAGGCAGTGCTGGCGCTGATCCGACGCGCTGCCTCACGTATCGACCAGGCTATCGGGCACTTGCCTGCACAAATCCGTAAAGACGGGCAGCGTTAACGGTAAGAATCTGCTTTCTGTCGTCTTCATCGGGCAGCCAGCGTGCCAGAGTATTCAGCAGAACGCCATCGTCAGGGACGCGATCCGCCTCGTAATAATTGATATGCGGCCAGTCGGAGCCCCAGACGACCTGCTCGCGGTTGGCACGAATGATGCCCTGTACGAAGGGATCAATGTCTTCATAGCGCCCCGGCTGATTGGTATTACGATCTGCTCCGGATATTTTGGTCCAGGCAATGCCCTCTGCCAGCAGGCGCAATAACTGCGCAAATCCCGGATCATCAGTTCCTTTGGAGGCATTCATTCTGCCCATATGATCAATCACAAGGGGAAGTTTCAGTTGTGATAGTCGCGGGGCCAGCTCGACAAGGTCTGGTGCGTGAACCCATATCTGTGCATGCAAACCCACTTCTCGCATTTTGGGAGCCAGTTGCTGCAGGGCATCCAGACCGACGCCGTTTTTGTAAACGGTCGCACCATTGACCGCGTACAGATTGAAGCGCAAACCCGCGATCCCGGCCTGATGCCATTCATTCAGTGTTTCGACACTCGCAGTAGCATCGCTGACAGCAACGCCACGCAGCTTCTCAGGATATTGGGCCAGCGCATCCAGGACAGAACGATTGTCTGTTCCATTCGCACTGGCGGTCACCAGCACCCCTCTGGCACACCCGATCCTGTCCAGATGCGCCAGATAACGATTGACGGGATTTTCCGGCGGTGTGTAACTGCGTTCCTCAGCCAGCGGATACTCGTTATACGGACCAAAGACATGGGCATGACTGTCGCATGCGTCTTCCGGCATGGTAAAAGAGAGCGTTGTCATCGCCGAAAGGGGTGCAAGGCAAGGTTTCGTCATAATCGTCTGCAATAAATGTTCAGTGAGTATCTGGTCAGGGGTTTGCCGGGATTTCGGGTTATTTCGTTTTCAGTTTGCCAGCCTGATCCAGCTCACGCGCCATCTTCGTTTCATTTGAAATAAGTGCGGTAAATGCAGCTGGTTCCGATGAAATTGCTGTGCTGCCTATATTTTCCATCGCCTTTTTCACGGTTTCATCGTCTACGGCCTTTTTGACAGCCTCATTGAGCGTCGTAATGACCTCTTCGGGCGTGCCCTTTGGCAGCAGCAAGCCGGTACTTGTCGATTCATCCAGCCCCTTGATACCAGCCTCTTCCAGTGTCGTTACACCCTTCAGAGCTGAAACAGGCTGATGGGTCATGACGGCCAGCGCCTTGAGTTTTCCGCCATTGATCAGGTTTGCCGAACTGCTGAGCTGGTCAATGACAAGATCGATCTGCCCGCCAGCAAGATCAACCAGGGCTGGTGCAGAGCCCTTATAGGCAATGGGATTGAACGTGCATTTGGTGACCTGCTGCAACCGGATCATTGCCACATAATTGGTGGTGCCGATTCCCGAATGGCCAAGTGTCATCTTGCCGGGATTATCACAGGCTTGCTTAATCAGATCCTGCACAGACGAAAACTTGCTGCCCGATGCAACGTCAATCACAAGTGGCGTTTTGGCAATCATGCCTACCGACTGAAAATCCTCGGGTTTGTAATCCGTTGGGGTCATGAAAGGTGCAACGGCAATTGCGTTGGGTGTGGTTACCAGGATTGTGTAGCCATCCGGTGCCGCGCGAGCGACCTGATTGGCACCGATAATGCCTCCTGCCCCGGGTCGATTGACGACCACAATGCGGGCATTCAGCGATTTCTCCATGGCAGGTGCAATAATCCTGGCCGTAATGTCCAGGTTGCCACCAGGAGAAAACGGTACCACCATGGTAATCGGCTTGTTCGGATAGTCTGCAAATGCCGGTGCCGCAGCGGCGATCGTACAGGCGCCCGCGATGCCCGCGGCCAGTGTTGTCAGTTTCATCAAATGTCTCCGGTTAATTTTTTTCTTCAGTTAATTATTCTCTTCAGACCCTTTTGTTCAGGTTCTGTAAGAGGGATCAAGTCGATCCAGTTTTCTCAGTAGCGCAGGCCACTCCATAACGCCATAAGGCCGTCTTGTTCCCGGTTGATAGTTATTCCAGGTCTCCTGCACGACGGCATCATCCACCTCGTTCAGGGGGGTCTGGCAGGCCATGGCGGCCAGCTGCGCTACGCAGGACAGTTCCAGTCTGTGCATCCAGTTGAACGCTTCTGGAATACTGGCGCAGGCAATCAGGGCGCCGTGATTACGCAGAATCAGGCCCTCACCAGTACCCAGGTCTCTGACCAGAGATTCCTTTTCCTTGTCATCCAGCACGACCCCTTCATAATTGTGATAGCCGATTTTCAGAAAACGCATGGATGTCTGATTGAGCGGCAGCAAGCCGCATTTGAGTGAAGAGACGGCCATGGATGCCCAGCTATGCGTATGAATGACGCAGCCCACATCATGACGCGCTTCGTGAATTGCACTATGAATTACATAGCCAGCGCGATTGATACCGTAGTCCAGATCGCCAAAATCGGGCTTGGCCAGAATGTCGCCCTTCAGATCGACTTTGATCAGGCTCGAGGCAGTAATTTCCTCGTAGAGCAAACCATAGGGATTAATAAGAAACGCATTTTCCTCGCCGGGGACATTGGCCGAAATATGATTGGCGATCATATCGGACATGCCATATAACGCAATCAGCCGATAACAGGCGGCCAGATCAACTCGTCTGCTCCACTCTTCGGGCGTACATTGATCCTGCATGGAAGAGATGTTCAGTTCATAGCTATTCATGGAATATCCAGGTGAGTCAATTTCAAGTGGGATAATGACAAATGTGCCATCGGTTTTTTATTCTATGAAGCGCTGCATGATCTGGCTACCATCCTGCTGGCAATGGGGGTTTAATATAATTAAACACTTTCCATCAACGACGAGGAAGCGGCATGGAACTGCGACAGATTCAGTATTTCATTCAGGTGGTAGAAGCGGGAAGCATGGGCAAGGCGGCTCTGGCTCTGGATGTCACCACATCGACGCTGAGTCAGCAGATCAGTCGACTGGAAAGTGAATTGTCCACCCGCTTATTACAAAGGAAATCTACTGGCGTTATCCCGACAGGTGCGGGTCTGGAGTTTCTGCACCATGCACGGGCCATCTGCGAGCATGTTGAAAGAGCCTCCAGCGCCACCCGCAGTGAACGCCTGTCCGGGAAAGTGAGTATTGGCATGGCGCCCACCACCGCTCTTAAACTTGCCCTGCCCCTGCTCACGGAAATGGGCAGGCGATATCCCAAGATTCGTCTGCAGATCGTTGAGGGGCTGTCCGCGCATCTGACAACCCTGCTTGATTCCAGACGGCTGGATCTGTCCATGCGTTTTGATATTGGAGAGGATCCGCGCATGAGTGTATTGCCGTTGCTGAAAGAAAGACTTTTTGTGATTGGCAGTCGATCCCTGCCAGGCATGCCAGATTGTAAGCGTGTTTCGCTGGATCAGATTCCAACGCTGCCTTTGATCCTGCCTACAGGTCGGCACACGCTTGTGAGCATCATCATCAACGCATTCAATAGCCGCAATATCCGGCCGAATATTACGCTTGAAATTGATGGACTGAATACGCTGATGAGTGCGGTGCAACAGGGCCTGGGAGCAACCATCCACCCCAGTTCTGCCATGGCACTCATTCACGATCCGGACATTATCTCCGTCCCGATTGCAGACAAATCCCTCTTCCGGTGTACGATTCTGACTGGTCCGCCTGACGAAGAACTGTCTCCCGCTGCGCTGGCAACGCGCGTGGTGCTCAAGGACGTGGTGCGTACCCTGATTCGGGATGGTCGCTGGGATGGGGCAACACTGCAGTTCAGCTGACCGTGGCAGATCCGGTCAGCTTTTCGCTCACATTCAAATTAAAACTTGTCCAGCACAGCGCCGGTACTTGCTGTTGACGCGTTGAAGGCGAATTTGGCCTGAACGCCCCGCGTGTAGCGCGGTTGCGGTGCAGTCCATTTGGCAAGGCGGGATTCAATTTCGGCTTCCGGTACATTCAATTGCAAAAGTAATTGATGCGCATCGATGGTGATGGAGTCGCCTTCCTCAACCAGTGCAATGGTTCCGCCCACTGCGGCTTCGGGTGCCACATGTCCGACCACCATACCCCAGGTACCACCGGAAAACCGGCCGTCTGTGATAAGGCCGACCGAGTCACCCAGACCGGCGCCGATCAGCGCACCCGTGGGAGCCAGCATTTCCGGCATGCCCGGCCCGCCTTTGGGTCCCAGGTATCGAAGTACCATAACATCGCCTGCCTTGATTTTCCCATCCAGAATTGCCTTGAGCGCAGACTGCTCATCATCAAACACGCGTGCCGGCCCGGTGATGACCGGATTCTTCAGCCCCGTGATTTTCGCGACCGCGCCTTCCGGAGAGAGATTTCCTTTCAGAATCGCAAGATGGCCTTGCTTATACAGGGCATTTTCAATTGTCATAATGACCTTCTGGTCTGCTGACGGCGTATCGGGCACATCGCGCAGAATCTCGGCGATGGTCTGACCGGTGATGGTCACGCAATCGCCGTGAATCAGACCGGCATTGAGAAGAATTTTCATAACCTGAGGCACGCCACCGGCACGATGAAAATCCACCGCCAGAAACTGCCCACTCGGTTTAAGATCACAAATGACAGGCACACGCTGACGAACCCGCTCAAAATCATCAATGCTCCACTCCACCCCTGCAGCATGAGCAATGGCAAGAATGTGCAGCACGGCATTGGTTGAACCTCCCGTCGCCATAATGACACTCACCGCATTCTCGATCGAATTGCGGGTTACAATATCACGTGGCTTGAGATCCTGTTCAATCGCACGCAGCAGAACCCTTGCGGATTCGGCTGCTGATTCTGTTTTCTCGTCGTGAACATTCGCCATGGTTGACGAATATGGCAGGCTCATGCCCATGGCCTCGAACGCAGAACTCATGGTATTGGCGGTATACATTCCGCCGCAGGAGCCTGGTCCGGGAATGGCGTGCAACTCAACCTGACGCAATTCTTCATCGCTCATGCGGCCCGCCGCATTCTCGCCCACGGCCTCAAAAACGCTGACAATATTCAGATCTTTGTTGTTGAGGCGTCCGGGCAGAATGGTGCCGCCATATACATATATGGCCGGAACATTGGCGCGCAGCATGCCCATCATGCCACCTGGCATATTCTTGTCGCAGCCGCCAATAACCACAACGCCGTCCATCCACTGTCCCTGCACACAGGTTTCGACGCAATCGGCAATCACTTCCCGTGAAACCAGTGAATATTTCATACCCTCGGTACCCATTGCCATACCGTCAGAGATCGTAGGGGTGCCAAATACCTGTGCATTCCCTCCTGTCGTTTCTATGGCCTCAATGGCTGCATCGGCCAGCTTCTGCAGCCCGCTGTTACAGGGGGTGATGGTGCTATAGCCATTTGCCACGCCCACCATGGGTTTGACAAAGTCTTCTTCTTTGTAGCCCAGCGCATAGAACATGGAGCGGTTCGGTGCTCGCGCCGCACCCTGTGTAATATTTGCGGACCGCAGGCGTTTGGTTGAACTCATGGCATTCCTTGAATGGCAGTAATGGGGACGGGCAAAGCAAAGACGTGCTTAGCGCCCTGACATGTTCCAAGTTTACCCCGTACTTGCCCTGCCTGGCCGTCTTTCGACTCCAATGACCAAACTGCCGAGCTATCATCATCAAAGGCGCATTTGATCCTTATCAATATGGCATTTGTCAAAGCATGGGATTATTCCAGATTGAGAATCTGTCCGGTTCGTTTCGTTATGAACGCCGTAATACGCTACGGCAGGAGTTCACCGCATGGCATACCCTATTTTTCTGATCATTCATTTATTCGCCGCCCTGATCTTCATCGGTACCGTTTTCTTTGAGGTATTGATTCTGGAGAACGTACGAAAACACGTCCCTCGCGAAGCCATGCGAATGCTTGAGACGGCAATAGGAACACGGGCGCGAAGTGTCATGCCCTGGGTTCTGCTGGTATTGTTCAGTGCGGGTGCGGGACTGGCGTGGCACCACCGCTACGCACTCGCAAACCCGTTTTCAAGCAGCTTTGGTCTGCTGCTCACAATTAAGATCATACTTGCTATAAGCGTTTTTGGACATTTTCTTACCGCCATGACACTGCGCCGCAAGGGCAAACTGAATGCGCGGCACTTCAAGGTTATACACATCAGTGTCTTTTGCCATATGATCGGCATCGTGCTGCTGGCAAAAGGTATGTTCTATCTGCATTGGTAAGAAAGTTCGCTCTGCATTCAAAAAACATGGGCTGCACCCTCTAACAGAGAGTGCAGCCCATCGCATTTCAGACAGGAGCAGAAGAACCGGGAATTCAGCTGTTCAGATCGAACGCTCAGGATAAAGGCATCCCGGCCCGGCTCCTGTCAGAATGGCTTATTGCGCAGGCATAGGCGCTGCCGCACCAGGTGCAGCGCTCGCGCCTTGCATAGAGTCTGCGTTGGTGCCTGGCATTGCTGACGTGTTGCCAGGCATTGCCGCTGAGGCTTCAGGAGATGTCGTAGGCGCAGTCGCTCCTGTCGCTGGTTCGGTGCTTGCACCGGAGTCAAAGCCGTT
>JAFAGQ010000223.1 GCA_023422555.1 Pseudomonadota bacterium | reverse complement strand
CCCGCAAGATGTCCTGCACGCGCTGTTTCATCCGGAAAAGCACAATTTCGATCATCATATTATTCGCAGTCTGCGTTTGCCGCGCATGCTGGGTGCCGTAACGGCCGGCGCCGCCCTGGGTCTGGCGGGCGCCCTGATACAGTCGGTCACACGTAATCCATTGGGTGAACCTCAATTGCTCGGACTGAATGCAGGTGCTGCTTTTGCGGTCGTCGCATCATCATCGCTTTCTGTTCCCGTACTTGCATCCGCGTCAATGCGCCCATTCACGGCAGCAGTGGGTGGCGCAATACTCTTTGGACTGGTGTTATTGTTTGCGCAAGTGGGAAGGCGCGGCCTGACGATCATCAAACTCACCTTTTGCGGCATCTCATTGTCAGCATTTGCTTCGGCGCTCACGTCCGGATTGCTTATTCTGGACGAGGACTCCCTGCAGGATTTGCGCATTTGGCTCGCTGGTGATCTGGCTGAGTCAGGAATGCGTGTTGTACTTCATGGGATGCCAGCCGCCATTTGTGGTGCACTCCTGGTTGCTGCAATCAGCCGTCGCATTCACACTCTTTCCCTGGGGGACGATGTTGCCAAAGGCCTGGGCACGCCCGTCAACACAACGCGCGCAATCGCTCTGGCTGCCGCAGCCCTGCTCTGTGGTGCTGCCGTGTCCATAGCGGGCCCACTCGGATTTATCGGACTGGTTGCGCCGCATATGGCCAATTATCTTGGTTCCGGAATCGGCAACAGACGACTGATTTCCTCCTCTTTATGCGGAGCAATTCTTGTTCTTCTGGCCGACGTCATCGCACGTGTGGCACTTGCACCTCATGAACTTGCAACCGGCGTTGTCACTGCTTTTGTCGGCGTACCGGTTTTCCTTATCCTTGTATTGCGGAGTCGACAATGACACGGTTATCTGATGGCTTTCTTCAGTCGAACGACCGCAAGCTCATAAAATTGGGCCCGATGAGTCTGCTGGTAAGACCGCGATTCCTGCTGATCTACGGTGTTGTTGTGGCTGCCTTGCTCGGGTTTGCCCTTTGGCTGCTACCCCAGGGACTTTACGAAACACCTCTGTCCAGCCTCTGGCATTCCGCAGATCAGACGGGGGTTCAGCAAATGATCTGGAAAGATTTTCGGCTTCCTCGCATCCTGACGGCCATTTTGGCTGGAGCCATGCTGGGTATCGCCGGTGCAGCCTTGCAGACACTGGCGCGTAATGGCCTCGCTGATCCGGGACTGGTCGGCGTAAAGGAAGGCGCGGCGGTAGCGGTTATTGGAATGGCCGTGTTTTTGCCGGAAGTGGCACCTGGCTGGCGAAGCCTTGCAGGACTGGCAGGCGGATTGAGTGTTGCACTGGTGGTCGCCCTGCTGGCCCGCGATATGTCTAAGGCCCGTTTTGTTCTGATTGGTATTGGCGTTTCCTGGTTTTTGCATGGCATAATCGCGTGCTTCATGACCACGGCTGACATCCGGAATGTGCAGACTGCACTGATCTGGCTGGCCGGCAGCCTGCACGCGTCATCATGGGAGTCTTTCCAGAACATGCTGTATTGGGCTGTAGCGGGCCTGGGATTATTGATTGCGGGTACACGGCAAATTGACACCCTGCTTCTGGGGCGACATTGCGCGATGGGTCTGGGAACGAATGTAAAACTGACCTCTGCATTGTGTTTTCTGGCCACCTGCATGCTGACGTCTGCGGCCGTCGCCGCAGTTGGAAGCCTGGGTTTTGTGGGGCTTATTGCGCCACATTTGACCCGTCTCACCCTCGGATACAGACAGGCGTCATTGATGGCCGGCAGCGGCCTTTATGGCGCAGCCCTATTGTTGCTCGCGGATAGCATCGGCAGGCTGGCTTTTGCCCCTCTACAGATACCTGCAGGGATCGTCATGGCGATCGTGGGGGTACCGTTTCTTCTGGCGCTGTTATGGCAGCGCCGTGACCAACTTTAGACCTTGAAATATGATGACATCAAGAACGCTTCTGCATAGCTGGATTCTGGCACTTGCGGTTTTTATTACAGTACCGGCGCATGCCGAAACCCGTACATTCACTGACGATCTATCCCGTCAGGTCGAAGTCCCTGTACAGCCCCGGCGAATCGTGTCACTGCATGATCTGGACATCACTATTCCGCTACTGGAACTGGGTGTAAAGCCTGTGGCAAGTCATGGTCGTCAGGCGCTGGACGGACGAAGGTTTATGCGCTCCAGCGCGCGACTTACCGGGATCGATTTCGATAATTCAGATATTACGTTCCTGGGCACAACCGACATCAATATCGAAGCCGTGGCAGCGGCAAAACCAGATCTGATCATTACAGGTCCGAACCGCAAGCTGCCAATTGCGCAGCTTTCGCGGATTGCTCCTACCGTACTTATCGACAATCTGTCGGGCGGAGCGCCGCATATCTACAAGCGACTGGCTGAGCTTACCAATACGCAGGACAGACTTGCCGTTCTGGACCGCCGCTATCGCGCCCAGCTGGAGGAACTGCGCCATGTTGTTGGTGACCCGGCGAAATATACCGTTTCCGTCTTCCAGGCGCAAAACGGGAAAATCGGCGTCTATCACACGTATCGGTCTCTGGGTCGCGTATTGAGAGATGCCGGCTTCCGGTTTCCGGACATCATCAACTCAATTCCGGAAGGCGATCGTATCGAGGTCAGCGCAGAGCGTCTTCAGGAACTCGATGCAGACTTCATCTTTGATGCGTACCGATCGGATAAAGGCGGAAAGCCGGCAGATGAAATCGATGCCATGAATAAAGTCATGCAGGATTATTGCGAGTTTCTTTCCGCGTGTCGAGAAGGACGCTATATCCTGGTTGCCCGCGAAGAAGCGATTTCCAACTCTTATGCTGCCCTGAACCTGATGGTTTCTCTTGTTCAGTCTCATATCACAGGGCGGCCACTTCCATCCCATACGACACCATGAATCGCTGGCGACTGGCGGGACTGCGAATCCATTGGTTCATCGGGCTGATCGCCGGCCTGTTTCTGACGATCATTGGATTTACCGGAGCAGTCATGGCGTTTGAAGATGAGATCATCGACTGGCTGAATCCGTCTCTGCACGCAGAACAGGCGCGTTCAATAACCAACGCACTCCCCTATTCTCAACTGCTGCCGTTGCTTCAGAATCAGCTGGAAGGACAACAAATCAATTTGCTGCAAACCAGCCATGCAAGCACACTGGTTGTGGGGACTGCATTCAAAGGACAGACAGAACGACTGCTTGTGGATGCTACAAATGCGAAAGTCATTGGAAAAGTTCGTGGCGCCGATTTCTTTGCCTTCATTCGACAGATTCATCGCTGGCTGGCACTTCCGGGGCGTGGGAATGGTATCGGTCGGACTGTCACCGGGCTGTGTGCCGCATCTCTGGTTTTCCTGGCAATCAGTGGCTTCCTGTTGGGGTGGAAGCATCGACGTAACAAATACGCCAACGAGACGATGAACTGGAAAGATCGCCGTCGATATTCGGGCTGGCATGTTCGTTATGGGCTATGGATTGCTCCTTTTTTGCTATGGAGCGCACTGACAGGAATGTGGTGGTCCTTCGACGGCTATCGGTCGGCGGTCACTTTCCTGTTGGGATCAAGAGAAGCAAAA
>JAFAGQ010000039.1 GCA_023422555.1 Pseudomonadota bacterium | reverse complement strand
GCCCGGTCTGGGACCCATCAACGGCGTCGCCATGCTGATTCCCCTGGCTTTTGCCATGAATTTTCCGCCCGAATCTGCGCTGATTCTGCTGGCGGCCGCGTATGTGGGCGCTGAATATGGCGGACGCATCACATCAATTCTGTTGAATGTGCCGGGTGAAGCCAGCGCCATTATGACCACGCTTGACGGTTATCCGCTGGCTCGTCAGGGACTGGCAAACGTTGCTCTGTCGCTGTCCGCCTGGTCTGCCTTCTTTGGCGCGACCGTATCTGTTGTCGGCATTATGCTTCTTGCACCGTTGCTGGCTCGCTGGGCACTGGCTTTCGGACCACCAGAATATTTCGTACTCATGGTGTTCTCTTTCTGCTGCCTGACCAGCCTGTTGGGCAAAAAACCTGTGAAAGGCACCCTGGCTGCCATGCTGGGTCTTGCCATTTCGGTGGTCGGTGTGGATGCCAACTCAGGCGTGTATCGCTACACTTTCGACTCCGTGCATCTGGCTGATGGCATTGAGTTCGTCGTTGTGGTGATTGCACTGTTCGCTGTCGCAGAGATGCTGGAAATGCTTGAAAAAGTCATGGGCGGGCAAAGTGTGGAAGTGGACTCCAGCGGCCGCAAATTGTTCAATCTTAAAGAACTGGCCTTTACCTGGTGGAGTGTGGTGCGCAGTGCGTTCGTGGGCTTCCTGGTAGGTGTGCTGCCTGGCGCCGGCGCCAGCGTGGCAGCGGCCGTGGCCTATTCTCAGGAAAAACGTTACACCGAAAACAGAGATCCCAACGCCAAGTTCGGCAAGGGCGATATGCGTGGCCTGGTTGCGCCGGAAGCGGCTGCCACCGGGTCTGCCATCGGGTCTTTTGTTCCCATGCTGACGCTCGGCGTGCCAGGCTCTGGTACCACTGCAGTGATGATGGGTGCGTTGACCTTGTATAACATCACACCGGGTCCGGTGCTGTTTGATTCCAAACCTGAACTGGTCTGGGGTCTGATTGCTTCGCTGTTTATTGCAAACGTATTGTTGTTTGTGATGAACGTTCCTATGGTTCGTGTCTTCTCCAAAGTGCTGGCCGTACCAGGCTGGCTGCTGGTTCCAGGCATTCTGTGCATCAGCTTTATCGGGGTCTATGCGATCAACGCGGGCAGCTTCGATCTGATGATGGTTGTGATTATCGGTGTGATCGGTTACTGGCTGCGCAAGATGGAAATACCCATGGCGCCGCTGGTACTTGGTGTGGTGCTGGGCGATATGATGGAACAGAATCTGCGTCGCGCACTATCCATCACTAACGGTGACGTCCGTATCCTGGTTGAAAGCAATATTTCAATTGGCTTGTGGATCGCTTCTCTTGCCGTTGTGATTCTGCCTCTGTTGCTGCGTCGTTTCAGCCGCAAGGGTAAGCAGCTGCTTGAACAGGGCGCTGCAGACGCGGAGTAAATTCTCGTAGAGGTATCAGGCTGCGCAGCGGGCAAATGTCGCAGAGCCAGGCAGCCTGATATACGAGGTTGATACACGCGGCACTATAAAGATAAACGCGGCAGATATTAGTCGCGCTACTTCGCAGATAGATATCCGTTTTGTACAGCTGTTATAGCCAACGCCCGGGAAGTTCCCGGGCGTTTTTATTGAGCTTGCTGTCAATCCAGACGGACCGAAATTGAGTCCGTCGGCTCCAACATAACTTTATTGAGTCGGCCGTATATCTACTGTCGTATATCTACTGAGGCTCAGCGTAACGCAGCGTCGTGCGTAATGCCTGTTCCAGCAAAGGCTGTATCTTGTCTGCCTTTGACTGATCGTAGGCAAAAGGGCGCTTTTCTTCCATATAGGCAATTTGCGTCAGCTCCAGCTGCACCGCATGGATATTATCCGCAGGATTGCCATACTGCCTTGTGATATACCCACCCTTGAACCGGCCATTGGCCGCCGCGGTAAATTGCCCATCGTCTTCAATCTGTTTTGCCAGCACGGCACACAGTTCCGGATGGGCGCTCTTGTTGTTTGCTGTACCGAAATTGAAGTCGGTGAGTTTGCCAGGAAAGAAGCGGCTGATTTCAGAGCGGATGGAATGCGCTTCCCACAAAACCGCATAGCCATGTTCGGCCTTGATTCTCGCCAGTTCGGCCTGCAGCGCGTTGTGGTAAGGCTGCCAGAAACGCTCGCGCCGTCGCACCTTCTCTTCAGCAGATGGCTCGCGTCCGGCCAGATATAACGGTTCCTTGTCGAACGTATCCACAGGACACAGGCCCGTGGTGTCCTGGCCGGGATACAGATTTTCATCATCGGGCGGACGATTCAGGTCTATGACATAGCGCGAATAAAACGGCGTCAGAAACGAGGCGCCCCAGTCTTTGGCAAACGCGTAAAGCTGGTCCAGATGCCAGTCGGTATCGTCTACAAACTGCGCAACCGGCGTCATATTGGTAGAGATCTCCTGATCCAGGCTGGTCCCCATATGAGGAATGGAAATTAACAGGGGCAGGGTGCCCTGGTGCAGAGAAAAAATGTCACCTGTCATAAAGAAAATCTCGTCTGTTATTGAATTTCGAGTGTCATAACGTTCGACCATCAATGATTTCGACCGTCATAACACTCATTTCACATCAATATAGTTATTCGTAACGATCAGAATCCAACCGCCTGTCCGTCACGACGGGGATCGGACGAGGCAATGTAACCGTGTTCGGTTTTGTAAATCAGCTGGGCTGATCCGAATTCCAGACTGTCCGGCGCGGCAACCTTGACGTTGTGTCCGCGCTCCTGCAACGACTTCACAACGGCTTCCGGTGTATGCGCTTCCAGATAAACGATAGGTCCGTTTTCCACGCGGAATCGCGGTGCATCATTCATGGCCTGCGGGTTCTGGGCAAAGGCACCCAGTCGCGTCACCATTTGTGCATGTCCCTGAGCCTGCATGCTGCCGCCCATCACTCCAAAAGACATCAGCGGTTCACCGTTGCGCGTAATAAAGCCGGGAATGATGGTGTGCATTGGTTTTTTCTTTGGGCCCACACAGTTGGCATGGCCCTTACGCACATTGAAACCGCAGCCGCGGTTATGCAGCGCAATGCCGGTGCCAGGCACCACCACGCCAGAGCCAAAGCCATGATAATTGGACTGGATAAACGAAACCATAGTCCCCGCCTCGTCGGCCGCGGTCAGGTACACCGTGCCGCCGCTAGGGGGCATGCCGGCTTTGGGCGTTGAAGCTTTCTTCATATCGATCAGCGCGGCCCGCTGCTTCAGATATTCAGGAGCAAGCAGGTCTGCATTGGTCACCGTCATATGATCCGGATCGGCAATGTGCTCATGCAGGTCAGCAAAGGCCAGCTTCATGGCTTCAATGCTTACGTGATAAAAATCGGGGCTGTCCAGACCCATGGACTCCAGATCGAACTGATCCAGAATACCCACACCCATCAGAGCGGCAATGCCCTGACCGTTAGGCGGAATCTCGTGCAGCGTCAGATCACGGAAATTGGCGCTGATGGGCTCAACCCAATCGGCCTTTGCGCTGTCCAGATCGGCAGCGGTGAAATAGCCGCCACTCTCATTGGCAAACGCGATGATTTTTTCTGCCAGCGCGCCGCGATAGAAACTCTCGCCGCGGGTCTTGGCAATGTCGCGTAACGTCTCAGCCTGTTCGGGGAATGTCCACCGTTCACCGGCCTTGGGAAAGCGCCCATCCCGCATAAATGCTTCGGCAAAGCCGGGCTGGTCCTTGCAGGTCTGGCCCTGCGTTTCCCAGATGCGGGCAACAGTCGGCGACACCAGGAAACCTTCTTCGGCATAACGGATGGCAGGCTCAAAAAGCACTTCAAATGGCAGTTTGCCGAATTTTTCTGACAATGCGCGCCAGCCGGCGACCTGGGCAGGCACGGTTACCGTACCCCAGCCCTTGCCCGGCATGCTGTCGCTGCCCGCAAACTGTTCGTAGGTCCATTTCTCAGGCGCACGGCCACAGGCACTCAGGCCATACAGCTTGCCTTCATGCCAGATCTGCACGAACAGGTCACCACCAATTCCGTTCATCACCGGTTCAACGACAGTGAGGGCAATTGCAGTGGCCAGTGCGCTGTCCATGGCATTGCCGCCACGGTAGAGCATGGACAGGCCGGCCTGCGCAGCCAGCGGCTGGGAGGTAGAGACCACATTGCGTGCAAGCACGGGCATTTTCTGGGAACGATAGGGGAAAGACCAGTT
>JAFAGQ010000029.1 GCA_023422555.1 Pseudomonadota bacterium | reverse complement strand
GGGGTATCACCATGATCCGCAATCATTTCTACAGCGATATGTTCGATTCTGTCCTGGACAAAATCTGCAACGCCATCGTCCTGCTGGAATCCATGAAAGGCGGCCAAAGGGAAACATACTGGGATTAGAGAGCGAGACAAGGGCTGCTGCCGTGCAATGCGAAACAGCCCAACATGCGTAGCCATAATACGCAGATTAATCATGACCCCTGACCTGTCTGGTCTCAAGGCTAATTCTGCCTGACTGTCCAATAGGCCAGGGTCTCATAGGGAAATGTCACTTGTGATTGATTCTTCAGTTCAGGTGAGTTTTCGATTACCGACAACACCTCATTTTTCACTTTCCGTTTTTCGTCTTCCGGCAACGCAGCGATAAAGCTCGTCGATAGGGTTCTGTTGATGATGACATTCTCTGGCGTACCGGTATGTCCATGCGGGAATCGTTGCTCCTGCAGGGGTGAAAAACCCTGATGTGGAAAGGCCTGGCGCCATTGACCCGTATGAAATCGCGGCGTGTCTGCTTCATAGGCATTGACGATAGCATCCAGCTCGCGAACCCAGGCACTTTGCGTATCCCGTTTGTTCCAGACCAGCGCCAGTCGGCCGCCTGGCCGCAGTACGCGATGGATTTCATCGAGCGCAGCTTCAGTGGCAAACCAGTGAAATGCCTGCGCGCAGACCACGATATCGACAGATGCGTCCTGAAGCGGCATCTTTTCTGCTGTTCCGTCCACCACCGTGATCCCCTGCACCTGACTGGAAAGCTGCTCCCGCATAGATGCCACGGGCTCGACAGCTGTGATGTCAGCCCCGGTCCGCTGCAGGTATCTGGTAAACTTTCCTGTCCCCGCCCCCAGGTCTGTGACCCGGGATCCGGCACGCATACCCAGGGTCCCGGTGAGCCATGTCATGATCTGCGGGGGATAGTCCGGGCGGCCCTGCACGTACGTGTCGGCAGATTTCGTGTATCCCTGATCGGCGGATTGATGGATGGGTTTGACAGTATCAGGCATGAACATTCCTTTACTTGAACCTGGAGCCGCAACTGCAATCAACGAACATCGCGGTCGCAATAATAACGACTGTGATCGCTGATATGTGCTGCAGAAGATCATACACGCGCAAGCTTACAAATACCCGTGCAGACTGACTGTCTGCACAACCTGCATGGATGAACACCATATGACCAATCACACCGAAATGCTCACGCTATTGCCTGAGATCGAACGCATGCATCGCGAATGCCTCAGTCTGATCATGGCGACAACCAATGCCCAGGGAATACCTGCCGCAAGCTACACGCCGTTTGCACACACTGGCGGTTGTTTCTACATCCTGGTATCGGGACTGGCCATTCATGGCGAGAATCTGAAATCCAATCCCGATCTGGACATTATGCTGATTGAAGACGAAAGCAAGACGCGCAATATGTATGCGCGTCTGCGTCTCAATTACCGCGTATCAGCCTCGCGTGTGGAAAAAGGTTCGCAGGAACATGCGCAGGCTGTCGCACTGTTGACCGAACGCGCCGGTAAAACGGTCAGTCTGCTCGATTCCATGGATGATTTCACCCTGTATCGGCTGACGCCAGCCCGGGGTACTCTGGTTCAGGGTTTCGGTAAAGCCTTTGTTTTCGATCCTGCAGATTTGTCCGCAGAGGCGGTGCAGCTTGACGAGAAAAACATCAGTCAGTATCGATAGGACGGCTGGGGAATAGGGGGTTCCTGGGAATGGCGATATTTCCGGGAACGGAAGCTCTAGGCGGGAATCGGGCTTCTGTCGGGAATCGCCAATCTGACTGACCGAATAGTGAACAGACACGGGCAGGCGGGGAAGCGATGAATGAAATAACCCAAAATTGACGTTTTAATTGTTATGTTATAACATAACCAGATTCGATTCGCGTCGTCTTTTACATCGTCTTATTGCCTCGCCCATGTTCGCAGGGTGAGGCTCAATACTTTTGGGGTTTTATCGTGCAGATTGTATTCAAACCATTATTCCTGTCAGCCGTGCTGGGCGCCGCATTTCTGGGCAACCCGGCCGCTGCCCAGGCCAAACCATTGAATGTTGTGGCCAGTTTCTCGGTGATCGCTGATTTCGCAAAGAATGTCGGGGGTGACCGCGTTGCTGTGGAATCCATTGTGCCTGTCAACGGAGACGCCCATACATTCGAGCCTCGTCCCGCCGATGTCATTGCGCTGAAGCGTGCAGATCTGGTGCTCGTCAATGGTCTGCAATTTGATCCTTTCATGCAGCGCCTGGCATCTTCCAGCGGCACCAAGGCTGCGCTCGTCGAAGTGACCAAGGGTATCAAGCCTTTGAAGAATCAGCAAGAAGATCACGATCACGATGGCGACCATGACCATGACCATGACCACCATGACCACGGCAAAGGCGAAGCACACGATCATGACCACGCCCATGATAAAGGCGAAGCACATGAGCATGGCCACGATCATGATAAGGAAGGTGCCCACGATCACGATCATGAACAC
The DNA here is from genome assembly GCA_023422555.1 of Pseudomonadota bacterium. Lineage (GTDB taxonomy): Bacteria > Pseudomonadota > Gammaproteobacteria > Burkholderiales > Burkholderiaceae_B > Advenella. The sequence goes on along the minus strand of JAFAGQ010000029.1, from coordinate 10,173 downwards.
GAACATGGACACCACCACCATGGTCAGTTCGATCCGCATGCCTGGCAGTCTGTGCCCAATGCAATCGTCTATGTGAAGAATATTGCCGATGCCTTGTGCAAGGCCGATAGTGCCGGTTGCGACACCTACAAAAAGAATGCCAGCGACTATACCCAGAAACTGCAGGCACTGGATGAGTCCGTTAAAGCTGCCTTTGCGGCCCTGCCCAAGGATCGTCGCACGATCATCACTTCACATGACGCCTTTGGTTATCTTGGAGCCACTTATGGTCTGACCCTGCTGGCGCCCGAAGGTACGTCATCTGAAACCGAAGCGACTGCCGCCGATGTGGCTGCAATCATCAGACAGGTTCGTGAAGACAAGGGGGCGGCAATTTTCATGGAGAACATTACCAATCCGGCACTGATCAAACAGATTTCCTCTGAAACCGGAGTGCCCGTTGGCGGTAAACTGTTCTCGGATGCCTTGTCCGGTCCCGACGAACCCGCATCAACCTATCTGGATATGATGAAGTACAACGTCGATACCATCACAAGCGCAATATTGAAAAAATAATTAAAAGCACGGCGGGCACTCTGAATGGAGTGCCCGCTCTTTTTTACTTATAAGTTTTACTCACTGCTTTGCTTAATGCTTCACTTCCTGCGTTACTGAATGCCTTGCTTAAGGTTCCAGTACGCGCTTTGTGACGTCCGGACCCGGTTGTTTTTCTGTACGCCAGTACTGGGAGAGGAAAAAGGCAGCGGCGAAAAGTGCAAGGCTGATCAGGCCGAACCAGAATGCTTTCTTCTGTTCGGGCAGAAAGGCCATGGCTCCCAGAATGCTTATCATGCCTGCAATGGCCAGATAGCTAAGATATGGGAAACACCACATGCGAACCCGTATGCGTTCTGGGCAGTTCTTTTCCATTCTTCTGCGCAGCTTGATATGTGATATGGCAATCAGAATATAAACCACCAATGCAACCGTGCCATAAGATTCAACCAGAAAGGGGAAGATGCCGTCCGGAGAGTAATAGGAAATCACGATGGCCGCATAGCCAAACAAGGTCGAGAAAATAATTGCACGAATCGGCACGCCATTTTCTGACACGCGTGCCAGTGATTTTGGCGCATCGCCGTTACGGGTAAGGGCAAATATCATGCGTGAGGCAGCGTACAGGCCGGAATTCAGGCAGGACAGGACGGCGACCAGTATCACGGCGTTCATAATATGCGGCGCATAGGGAATCTGCATCACCTGCAAGGCGCTGACGTAGGGTGTGGAAATGGCCTCAGAGTTCCATGGCACAAGGCACACCACAAAAAAGACTGAGCCCACATAAAAGAACAGAACCCGACTGATTACGGAATTAGTTGCCCTGGCGACCGATTTGGCTGGGTCTGCCGTTTCAGCAGCAGCAATCGTGACAATTTCAGCACCAAAATAAAAACCGGTGGCAGCAACAGCGCCAGAAAGGACGGGTCCCCAGCCATTTGGCATGAAGCCACCGTGAGTGAGCATCTCTCCCAGGCCAGTTGCCGTATGATTGGGCCACATACCCAGCAGGAACAGACCGCTCAGAAAAAGAAAGACGACAATGGCGGCAACTTTAATGGAAGAGAACCAGAACTCGAATTCCCCGTAGGACTTGACGGAAAACAGATTGGTTATGGTAAGCACCGCCATCAATGTCAGACTGATTTCCCAGGAAGGCAGATTGGGTAACCAGAACTGAATCAGCTTGGCGCCGGCAATGGCTTCAATGGCCACCACAATCACCCAGAAATACCAGTACATCCATCCAGTCATAAAGCCCGCGAACTCGGCCTTGCGCGGCTGTTCGCGAAACGCGCTGCGGGAATACTCATAAAAAGAACCCACAACGGGCAGCGATGATGCCATTTCACCCAGCATACGCATGACAAGAATGATGAGTATGCCGGTAATAAGGAATGATATCAGCGCCGCGGGGCCGGCATTTTTAACGACTACAGAACTGCCTACAAACAGCCCTGCGCCGATCACGCCACCGAGCGCGATCATGGACATATGCCGGGGCTTGAGTGAGTGCTGCAGCTGGTTCTGCGAATTGACTTCAAAACTCATTAACTATCTCCTGAATACAAGCTGTTATTGTTTTTTTTTGATTTTTCGGAGATGAATTTACAGGTAATGGCAATGGCACGACAGTACCAGATGACAGCTATTTATGGGTCCACGTCGCATGATTGTCCATGTTCAATCCATCCTGTATCACATCATCCGGATCACAATTCCGCTAGAATGTATGCCTTATCGCACCTGATCACTGAAGCGTGTAATCCAGGCGCACAGGACGAAGAACATCCAACAAAGAAAACAGGAGGGACATGATGAAATTTTCATTCAGAACGGGCCTGCTGGCGGCGACATTATTGCCATTCGCTGCCAGCGTATGGGCACAGGCGCCGGCGGCGTCTGCAGCGCCTACATTCACACAGCCATTAACAATCACCGTGGGTTACGTTCCTGGCGGGGCAAGTGATAACGCCGCGCGGATCGTCGCCAAAGAACTGGCCAAGGAAATTGGCGTTCCGGTGGTCGTCGAAAATAAACCCGGCGGAGGTGGTCGTATCGCGGCCGCTGACCTGAAAAACACGCCCAAAGGCCGCAATGTCCTGATGCTGGGTAACCCGGCAACCACGGTCATCGCGCCTATCGTTTTTTCGGATCTCAATTACCGCCCTCAGGAAGATTTCAAACCGGTATCGCTGATTACCGAATACAGCTTCGCGCTGGGCGTGCCGGCATCCAGCAATATCAATTCTGTTGACGATTTCGTGCAATGGGCCAAGGCCAATCCAGCATCACTGAATATTGGCGTACCGGCAACCGGGAGCCTGCCGCACTTTTTTGGTCTGATGCTGGCCGATAATCTGAAACTGAAGCCGGAAATCGTGGGTTATAAGGGCTCAGCCCAGTTGCTCACCGATCTGGCAGGCGCAAATATTCCAGTTGCCATTGATACGCTGGACACGTTTATCCCTATGCAGAAAAGCGGCAAGGTCCGTGTGCTGGGCGTTTCCAGTGAAGACCCCGACCCTGCACTGCCCGACGTAGCGCCGTTTCACAAATCCGGTATCGACATTCGGGCAACGGGCTGGAATGCCCTGTTTGCGCCAGCCTCCATGGACGATGCAACAGTCAGCTATCTGGGCGAAACCATCAGCAAAATTCTGGGAGAGGAAGACATCCAGAAACAGATTCGTGCGGTGAATCTGACGCCAGTGCAGGCCAATGCGGAACAAACCCGCAAGGCCATCGACGATTTCAGAAAACAGTGGGAGCCGGTGGTGCGTGATTCGGGCTTCAAGGTTGGAAAATAGAGCAGTGTATGGCAAAAGTTAAAAATGTTCTCTTTATCATGGCGGATCAGCTACGGGCGGATCACCTGAGCTGCTATGGTCACCCCTATTTGCAGACAACGCATATGGATCGCCTGGCAAGCCGGGGCGTGCTGTTTGAAAAGGCCTTCGTCAATTCGGGTGTCTGTGGTCCATCACGAATGAGTTATTACACCGGTCGTTATCCCTCTACCCACGGTGCCACATGGAATCGTGTGCCACTATCTATAGGAGAGGTCACGCTGGGGGAATATCTGAAGGACGCAGGCATTGAGCTTGTGCTTGCGGGCAAGACACATGTGATGCTGGATAAGCACGGTCTGGAACGCATGCAGGTGGACGGACAGACCGAGCTGGGAACCCTGCTGAAAACAGGCGGTTTCAGGGAACTGGACCGATATGACGGTCATCATGAACCCGGGGATGAGAGCGGTTACCCCGCCTATTTGCGGGCGCGTGGATACGACTCTCCGGATCCCTGGACAGACTATGTCATTGCCGTTGAAGACGATCAGGGACAGGTGCAAAGCGGATGGCATATGCGGAATGTGAATTATCCGTCGCGCGTAAAGGAACCCGATTCCGAAACCGCCTATATGACCGACTGCGCCATTGACTATATGAAAACAGCCGGCGATCAGCCATGGGTTATGCATCTGAGCTATGTGAAGCCGCATTGGCCATACGTTGCGCCGGCACCTTACCACAATATGTATTCGCCCCAGGACTGTCTGCCTGTCAGGCGCAACGAAGAAGAGAAGCGCAATGCCCACCCCGTGGTGGCCGCCTATCGGCAGCAGGAGGAAAGCGTCAGCTTCTCCAGCGACGAATGCGTGCAGCGCGTGCGTCCTGCCTATCAGGGTCTCATCAAACAATTGGATGATCATCTGGGCAGACTGTTTGAATATATGGAATCAGCCGGTCTCATGAATAACACGCTTGTCATTATTACAGCAGATCATGGCGATCTGCTGGGTGATCACTGGCTGGGCGAGAAAGAGCTTTTCTATGATGTTGTGCAGCGGGTGCCAATGATCATTTACGATCCATCCGAACAGGCCGATGCCACACGCGGTCGTCGAGAGACAAAAATGGTGGAAAGTGTTGATATCGTTCCAACCGTTCTTGCTGCACTGGATATCCCCGTTCCCAGACATCGCATTGAAGGTCGCGCGTTGCAACCGTTGTTGCGTGGCGAGCCTGTCGTCTGGCGTGACTGTGTATTTTCGGAACTGGATTACAGTTACCGCGAAGCCAGACTGACGCTGGGCAAAGGAGCCGATCAATGTCGTGCCTGGTCTGTTCGGACCGACAGATGGCGGTATGTCTACTGGAGTACGGAAAGGGCACAGTTATTTGATCTGCAGAATGATCCCGATGAGTTTAACGATCTGGGCGAAGACCCCGACCATGAAGGCATCAGGCGGCAGATGAAGCAGCGGCTTCTGGACTGGTTCGCAAGCCTGAAGCGCAGGACTACCGTGACAGAAGAAGAGGTCGAATTGCAGACGAACAAATACAAACAGGCGGGTGTTTTTTACGGACAATGGTAAGCGGTGCGCGCGACTCAATCACTCGTAACGGCTGATAGAAGACAGATGGCGAATGGCCAGACCAGGGTCTGTGATTAAAGATGTCGCAAGGCGGATGAATAAGACTGACAGAAGGGCGTGAAGTATATGGTGTTGCTGATGCAGCGCTGGCTGATGATGATTGTCATGCTGGCGCCGTTGCATGCGTTTGCGCAGACGTATTTACAGGGAAGGGTTGTGGGCGTAATAGATGGAGACACCATCACCATACTGGATGCATCAAAAAAACAGCACCGGATACGCCTGGCGCAAATTGACGCGCCCGAGTTTTCCATGCCATTTGGGCGGGCCGCGAAAAAGTTTCTTTCAAATGTGATATCCCGCAAAATTGTCGGGATTGATACTCAGGGTCGGGATCGATATGGCCGGGTACTTGCCACGGTGTTTATTGATAAGCAGAATGTCAATCTGCTGATGGTCGCCAGCGGCTATGCCTGGGCCTATCGACGTTATCTGAGGGATCTGGCGTATTGCAGGGCAGAGGATTCTGCCAGGAAACGCAGGCTTGGTCTATGGACAGAACCGCAACCCATACCGCCCTGGCAGTGGCGCATGCAGAATCGTATCAGCCCACAGTCGCGGCCTGAACTCCAACGCGGTTCAGCACTGCCTTGCGGTATACATGTTCGGTTGCCTTGACGAATTTTTCATGTCCGAAGCGCTGTTCACTTTTTTGACGGGCAGCGTGGCCCATCGCTTGCAGATCGTGTCGGCCCTGTAGAATCTCCTGTAGCAGTCCCGCCAGGACCTGCGGAGCGCGGACAGGGATCACCCAGCCATCGACCTGATTGTCGATATTTTCGGGCAGACCCCCTTGTCTTGTGACAATCACAGGCTTCCCCATTGACATCATTTCGCGGCAGGCGAAGGAAATGGTTTCGACGCGGTAAGACAGAACAAAACCGATGTCAATGGCACCGATAAACGGGCGTACATCTTCCAGGTCACCCACAAATGTAATATGATCGCGCATGCCCAGTTGCTCAACTTCATCCAGCAATGACTGCGGCGCTTTCGGGCCGGCAACGGCAATATGCATGCGTTCAATCTGACGACGATCCAGTTGCGCCAGCGCACGCACCATATCGATCCATCCCTTGTATTCCGTCGTTCCCGCATTGCTGCCCAGCAGGATGCGACCATTATCATTTCCGCCCAGAATGGTATGACGCAGACTTGCGGCGTTTCCTGCATGTTTTTCGCTGAAGTAATCTGTGTTGATTCCGTTGTGTACCACAGTGACACCGGCCTGATCGTAAGGGCCGCCAGCCAGGCGGTCGGCCACAAAATCACACACGGCAATGCAATGATCCGTGCCGAAACGCGCGCGCAGGCGTGAGCCGATGGAATCAGTTGCATGATCATTGTGTTTGGTGAAAATAATGGCCGGCTTGTGGCGCATTCCTCTGACTGCCAGCATCACCAGGCGATGGTCTGCGGTACCGTTGACATGGACCAGATCGAATTTTTCCTCGCGTAATATGCGGCGCATTTGTGCGATTGCTGCGGGCAGACGCTGCAGCTTGGAAGGGTAATTCTGGGCGTATGCTGTTACGCCGGGCATGCCGGATGCAATACGGTGAAGCGCGCTCTCAGGAGGGACGGCAACGGAAATATCATGTCGGATATGCAGTCCGTCAATCAGCCGGCTGATGTAGGAGGTATGCCCGCCAATGCCGGGGCTGGTATGAAAGTTGGTATACAGAATCTTCATTATTCGTGGTTTGGTTCCCATTATGTACCGGGTGGCAGCACGGTGGAGACAGCATTTTTTGCTGCGCAGCAAAATAATACCCCGATGCCGGGTGATGGCGCGGAATTTGTAACGGGCAGAAAGACCCTGTGGGGGAGAAAATTCGATCCTGTCACAAAAAAACCTGAAATCTGAAATTTTTCGAGCTGATATCCTTTGGTATAGTGGAATTTCAAGGGTGATATTACAGTTGCCCAAATAACCGGAGAACTTGATGAAAATTCTGATCATTCTGACCTCACATGACAAACTCGGTTCCACCGGTAAGCCCACCGGCTTCTGGCTGGAAGAGTTTGCTGCTCCCTATTATGCGTTTCTGGATGCAGGCGCGCAGGTCACACTGGCCTCTCCGCTGGGTGGCCAGCCTCCACTTGACCCTAAGAGCGATGAGCCGGATGCGCAGACAGAAGCGACTGAGCGGTTTCGCAAAGATGCCCAGGCGCAGGCCGCGCTCGCCTCAACCCAGAAGCTGGCTGATGTCTCTGCCGATACCTTTGATGCTGTGTTCTTTCCCGGTGGGCACGGGCCGCTATGGGATCTGGCAGAAAACGGCTACGTCAATTCACTGATCCGCGACTTCGAGCAGAGCGGTAAGGTGGTCTCAGCCGTCTGTCATGCTCCCGGGGTATTTCGTCATGTGAAGACCGCAGCGGGTGACTATCTGGTAAAAGACAAAAAGGTGACGGGTTTCAGCAATGCGGAAGAAGACGCTGTAGGGCTATCGGACGTTGTTCCCTTTCTGGTCGAGGACATGCTGAAAGAACATGGCGCAGTTTATTCCAGTGGCGGTGACTGGCAGCCGCATATCGTTGTTGATGGCAAGTTGATCACAGGTCAGAACCCGGCATCGTCAGTTGGCGTGGCGCAGGAAGTCATCAAACAGCTGCAAGGCAAGGGTTAATGATTGCAGGCGTGATCCAATTGCAATTGAAATTGCAATTAGGAGGCTGCGGGTTTTGTTACAACTCTGAGTAATATTGCAGTCGTGTATTTGACTGAAGACCGGTAAACTGAAACGACAAAAGCATTGCTTGAATAATCAATAATCCGGAGAAAAAATGAAGTCGATATGCATCCCGTCACGCAGAACAGGAAAACAGTTAACCGCGGGCGCAATCCTGTTTGCAGCAGCAGGTGCCGCTTTTGCTGCCCCTGTGGCTCAGGTTCACGATCTTGCAAAAAACGAGCAACAGGCATTTCTGGATACCTTGCGTGATCTGGTGCATATCGAGTCAGGCAGCAAAGATATTGAAGGCGTGACGAAAATTGCCGGCTTCGCCGCCGATCGCCTGAAGCAGCTGGGTGCAGAAACCGAAATCATCAAACCCAAGGACGTGTATCGCATGGACGATACGCCCGAGAAGACCGGACCGGTAGTTCACGGCACCATCAAGGGCACAGGCAAATCAAAAATCATGATGATTGCGCATCTGGATACCGTTTATCAGAAGGGCGATCTGAAAGATCAGCCCTTCCGTGTTGATGGCGACAAGGCGTATGGACTAGGGATTGCAGATGACAAACAGGGCGTTGCTGCTGTTCTGCACGTCGTAGACATGCTCAGGAAGCTGGACTATAAATCGTTTGGCACCGTAACGGTCGTATTCAACAGCGACGAGGAAATCAGCTCTCCGGGTGCGCGTGCCCTCATTACCAAGTTCGCAGAGGATCAGGACGCCGTCTTTTCTTTTGAAGGGGGTGGCAAGGATGGGGGCGTTCGCCTGGCGACCAGCGGTATCGGCGCGGCCTATCTGAAAGTGCACGGCAAATCGTCGCATGCTGGCGCGCGTCCGGAAGGTGGCGTCAATTCGCTTTATGAACTCTCGCATCAGATATTGCAGATGAAAGATCTGTCAAAACCGGAGGAAGGATTGAAGCTGAACTGGACGCTGGCCAAAGTCGGCAGTGTCCGAAATATGATACCGCCAGAGGCAGAAGCCCAGGCGGATGCCCGCGCACTGAAGGTCAAGGATTTCGATGCGCTTGAGACCGCGATGCAGGAGAAAATCAAGAACAAACTTCTGCCGGAGAGTAAAGTGGAACTCAAGTTTGAAGTTCGTCGACCACCTCTGGAAGCCAGTGATATCGGACGTAAACTGGCTGCCCATGCCCAGTCCATTTACAAGAAAGAGCTGGATATCGATATGTCAGTGGCCGACAAGGCGACTGGCGGCGGTACTGATGCTGCATTTGCAGCAGTGAAGACACGTGGAGGTGTTGTCGAAGGCTTTGGGCTTAGCGGTTTTGGTGCCCACTCCAATAACGCAGAATACGTGAATATTCCCACGATCGTGCCTCGACTGTACCTGGCGACACGCATGATCATGGATATCTCCGAAGGCAAGGTGGCGCAGGAATAGTGTGCTCAGCGATTTCGCGTCGCTTCCAGCGCCAGCAAATCACGTTTGGCATTCAAACCTCCCGCAAAGCCCGTCAGTTTGCCGGAACTGCCTACGACGCGATGACATGGCGCCACAATTGAGATTGGATTGCGACCGATAGCGGCTCCCACGGCCCGGGACGCCGCGGGGTTTCCTGCCTCTTTTGCGAGTTGCCCATAGCTGCGGGTTTCTCCAAAGGGAATGGCAAGAAGCATCCGCCAGACTTTTTGCTGGAACGGTGTTCCCTCCATCTGCAGCCTGATATCAAATTTCTTACGCCTACCTGCAAAATATTCCTCCAGCTGCTTGCGCGTTTCTTGCAGCACTGGATAGTTGTCATTTCGCGATTGCGGTCCCAGTTTTACCCGCCCCGGACGGTCATTCGGCCACAAGATGGCAGTCAGCGCATCATCTTTGGCGACCAGCGTCAGCTCTCCTACCGGAGAGGGCATGGTGGTGTATTCATATGTCATTTCATTTCTCCCGGGAATGCACGAGTTAAAACCGGATCAGAATGCCAGCGCCTGCCCGGATGGCCTAAGCCGGGTCGGAGCGCCGACGACTGATCCGAAAACCAGGGCCTTATCCGAAAATTAAAGCCTGATTACACTATACCAATTCACGCATGCAGCCACACTCCGCGCCTTGCGGCTGAATTGATCGTAATGGGATCAATAATGGATTCCAGTAATGGATTCAGTAATGGGGGCGGCCGCAGGGAAGGTGGGTAAATAATGTTGGCACGCGTGGCGGCTTTCAGGCCCAATTGGGGCTGCGTTATACTTTCTTCATGGATCAAGAATAAGCCGCAACTTGTGCCGGAGACATCATGACAGATGCAATCATTACCGGCCATTTGTGCGCAATCAGGGAGCAAAAAGGAATGACGCAGAAAAACCAGAACGTTTCCAGCGGGGCGAAGGACGCCGGCTCAACCGGCAGCCAGGCTTTGCAATATCAGAGCGGATTTGGCAATGAGTATGCCAGTGAGGCGGTTGCAGGAGCACTGCCTCAGGGCAGAAACAATCCGCAGCACGGACCTCATGGGCTTTACACAGAATTAATCTCAGGTACTGCATTCA
>JAFAGQ010000008.1 GCA_023422555.1 Pseudomonadota bacterium | reverse complement strand
ATCACGTACTGCTCTTTGGCCCGCCCGGCCTGGGCAAAACCACCCTGGCGCACATTATTGCGCGGGAAATGGGTTCGCAATTAAGACAGACGTCCGGCCCGGTACTTGAAAGACCCGGTGATCTGGCGGCCATGCTGACCAACCTGGAAAAGAACGATGTGCTGTTCATCGACGAGATCCATCGTCTGTCGCCAGTGGTAGAGGAAATTCTTTATCCGGCACTGGAAGATTTCCAGATCGACATCATGATTGGCGAAGGACCCGCCGCCCGCAGCGTCAAAATAGATCTTCAACCCTTCACATTGGTGGGTGCCACCACCCGTGCCGGCATGCTGACCAATCCGCTGCGTGACCGTTTCGGCATCGTCTCGCGTCTGGAGTTTTACAACACAGACGAACTGTCGCGCATCGTCACGCGCAGTGCCCATTTGCTCAACGCCGGCATCACGCCCGAAGGGGCGCAGGAAATTGCCCGTCGCTCACGCGGCACCCCTCGCATTGTCAACCGCCTGCTGCGACGTGTTCGTGATTATGCTGACGTCCGCTCCAATGGCGTCATCGATAATGCGGCGGCCAGTGCCGCGCTGGCCATGCTGGATGTGGACCCGATGGGGCTGGATCTGATGGACCGCAAGATTCTGGAAACTATCGTGCACAAATTCGATGGCGGCCCTGTGGGCATCGACAACCTGTCAGCCGCTGTTGGTGAAGAACGGGACACGATAGAGGACGTTATAGAACCGTATCTGATTCAGCAGGGATATATACAGCGTACCTCCAAGGGCCGCGTTGCAACGCTCTCCACGTGGCAGCACCTGGGCTGCACGCCCCCTGAAGGGCCGAATAAAGTGCTGTTCTGAACAAACAGGAAGTACTGGGCGCGCTCAACTACCGTGGCTGATGATGTCGCGGACTCACGCCAAAGCGCTTTCTGAATGCTGCAGAAAAGCTGCTGCTGTGTCGATACCCGGCAAGAAGTGCCACTTTTTCGATAGACTCGCCCTGCTCCAGATAGCGTTGCGCCACCTGCAGCCGATATTCCCTGATGCACGCCATAATGGACATGTTAAATTTCAATTGAAATTTCTTCCTGAGCGCGCTTTCTCCCATCTCTGCAAACTGTGACAAAGACTCCATGGTATGAGGCTGCCAGGGATTTCGATAAATATACTCGCGCAGGGCATTCAGGCGTTCGTGATCCCGACGATTCAGTCTGTCATTGCTGTGCCATTCATGCGAACCATCCGCAACCGCTCTGACACGGGCCAGCAATTGCAGCCCCAATGCCTCGTACACCAGACCGCCGACACTTTCATCCTGCGCCAGTTGCAGCTGCAGCCTTACGCTTTCAAGAAATGCATTGTCCTGCGCAGCGATTGAGAACGTAGGCGGCGCCGCCTCCAGCACCGGCTGCAGTTTATCTGTGAGGGGCGAGTGTTCCACTTCCCGATTGTCTACCACCACATCCAGTGCTGCCAGCCGGGTGCCGGGCAGATAATGGGTCTGCATGCGCTCATTGTGGTAGCGGGTATTGATTCCGCAAGCCGGTCCTACTGTCTGCAACGGAGAGCGTTCCATGCCAATTCGCAACTGTCCATTGAGCAGCATCGCAAACGAATATGCATCGTGCAAATGTGAATGCGCATAGTAAGGGACCAGAAAATGGATATCTGTGTGCAGCAGCGTCACACCCTTGCACAGGGTGTGCTCATGTACATGACCATAAGCCAGCGTCTCCTGATGGCGCGTGGGATCCTGCACGATCGCGTCGGGCAGACAATGTGTGACGCCGTACTGCTCGCCATACTGCACAAAATCCTCATAGGTAAACGCTCTGGTCATAAATAACTGTTCAGGAAGGTCTGATTAATGGAATCTGATTAATGATTAACGAAATCGGATCAATGGAATCTGGTCAATGGAATCTGGTCAATGGAATCTGGTTAATGAATAACGAAATCTGATTAATGGAATCTGCTCACAGGCTTCGGGTCAAAGTGATCTGGCATAAAGCACCGGATCGCGAGCATCCGGCTACTGCGCTCGACTAAAAAAACTGGTGCCCGTTAACAAGACAACTGGTGGTGACAACAGATAGCAACATCAGGTGGCATAAAGCAGTAACAGGCGGAGACCATAGGGTCATGGAAGCACCCTAATTTGGACAGATTTGCAACAGAAGACCAGTGCGTTTTGGCATATTTCATATGAATTCTGACATTATTGCAATAATTTGTGCATTATAAATAATAATCATTCCTATTTGTGTTGCGCATTGATTTTAAGGACTTTTTTCAATCATGACCCCGTCCACGGTTCGCACTCCTGCGGTCCCCAGAATTTTATACGTTGCCGTACTCGCCCTGCTTTCTGCCACTGGTGCACACGCCCAGACGCAGACTGAGCAGGATCAATCCAATACCACGCCTGTTACGCAACTGGGCATTATTCGTGCCACCAGCGATGCCACATCCACAGAACCGACTATCGGCTTCCAGTCAACGGTCAGCCGAGCAGCCAGCCGGGCCGATATGGAGTGGAATGAAACGCCTCATTCAGTCTCTTCCCTGACACGGGATCGCATCGACGGGATTGGCGCGACAACGGGAACGGATGCCCTGCGCTATACGCCTGGTGCATTCACCGGTCTGGTCGGCGCAGCCACACGTTACGATTACATCAGTCTTCGTGGCTTCAACGAAAACAGTACGGACAACCTGAATCTGGACGGTCAGAAAGTCCTGAGCGATTCGGGCACCTACAGCTCCGTTCAGATCGATCCGTTCTCCCTTGAGCGTATCGACGTTTATCGCGGCCCCACCAGCGTGCTGTACGGACGCAATTCTCCTGGCGGTCTTGTTTCCTACAGCTCCAAACGTCCGCTGGATGAGCCCTATCACGAAATCATCGGCGGAATCGGCAATAACGGCCAGCGGATTCTGGGCTTTGACACCACCGGTCCGATTGACAAGGAAGGCAATGCTGCGTATCGCATTGTTGGAATCACGCGCAACAGCGAAACACAATATGTGAATAATCGCGTAGAAAGATATATGGTTGCACCCTCGCTCAAATTCAGACTGGGCGAAAACAGCCGTCTGCTGCTGCAGGGCTACTTCCAGAAAGATCCCAGCACGGGCTTTCATAGCGGATATCCCGCAGACGCCACCATCAATACCGATCACAATGGCCGTCGCATTTCGCCAAACTTTTCGGATGACGACGAAGGCGGAAAATTCAGTCGCACGCTGTCCATGCTGGGCTATCA
>JAFAGQ010000003.1 GCA_023422555.1 Pseudomonadota bacterium | reverse complement strand
GCGGAGCCATCGTAGGATACAACTGGGATCGCATTGTTGGTCGCGTCAACGATGCGGGCGGCAAAGAGCTGGGTATTTCCACCACCAAAATGCCTGATGGCAGCCTGAAGGTGAATATTCCTGAAGGTGCAACGTTTGACACCGCAAAATATGATCTGAAGCCAGCGCTGTTCCCTGTGCTGGATGCCCTGGCCCAGTCCATGAACGAAAGCCAGCAATTGCGTTTGAAATCTGTCGGTCACACCGACAGCACCGGTCAGATGGCATTCAATCAGCAACTGTCAGTTAATCGTGCGCAGAGCGTTGTGAATTATCTGAACGGCAAAGGTGTGAACAGCAGCCGCATGAGCATTGAAGGCCGTGGTCCAAACGATCCGATCGCCGACAATGCAACAGCCGCCGGACGCGCACAGAATCGTCGCGTCGAACTGTATCTGTATGCTGTCAAATAAACGAAGCGCGTGATTGATTAATACAGCGCCTGGCCTGGTGAATACTGCGTTTGGCTTGATATGAGCCACGCAGTGTAAAACCCGCGCAGTCTATAAGCAGCATGGCATTCAAGGCCACGCTGTATAAGGCTCACACAGTATAAGGGTCGCGCCGTATCAGCCCCACGCAATAAAAAGCCCGCTGTCCGGATTCATGCCGGCAGCGGGCTTCGCGTTTGATGTTCCCTGGAAAAGTCTGACTTCATGTCAGGCCGGTTTCCCGTCAATGGTGAGCGATTGAGAGGGCGCGCTCGTTAATGGACGTTCCGGCTAATCAATAAAATGTGTCTTCCAGGACACGTTCCAACCAGGGATAGTGTTAAAGAAGGTTATTTTTCTGTGCGCAGACGAAATTGCGGCTGGTTCATCACAATGCCCAGCTTAAAACCTACGGGTTTCGCTGGTGTATTCACAGCAGGATGCTGCTGATTGTTGTTATTGTTCTGAGTGCCAAATTCCTGGCGAAAGCGTTTCAGTAACTTCATGTTCATTTCCTTTATTATGAAATTATAGTTGTTGGGATTTCTGCTCCGGCATATCCGGTTCAGCTTTGCATAGCGTAGCCGATGTTTATTGCAGAATGATGGCGCCCGAGATGATTTTGGGTTTAGGAATACGGGCGCACTCATTTTTAAAGAGGTGCATTGGCAGGGAATATTATGTTCATGCTGGCCAATGGCACATGCAATATGACGTCTGAAATATTTCCCTGGAATGCATACGCCTGGTATGCCGTTTTTATTGGGATTTTGTCTCGCATCGTGAATTGTGAGAGACGCCATATTTAAGCCAATAGTAACAGTATTTTCTTAATAAATCAAGCTAAATAATTGAAAATCCTGAATATTTTCTGCCGGAGTCGTTTCTGTTTGTAATAGAAACCGGTTAAGAACCAGCGGTGTCGCGAATGGCGCCGTATCGTGCTTCCAGATCTTTGCGCAGCGCCCGGCGCATTTTGGCTGCCTCGTAACGGCATTGTTCCAGGTCGTTGGCGGGCGTCAGCGGTGGGACGGTAACTGTATTTCCTTCGTCATCTACTGCCACCATAGTGAAAAAACAGCTGTTTGCATGACGAATCTGCTTGCTGCGGATGTTTTCGGTCACAACCTTGATGCCGATTTCCATCGACGTATTGCCCGTGTAATTGACCGAGGCCAGAAATGTCACAAGTTCGCCCACATGAATGGGCTGACGGAACATGACCTGATCCACGGAAAGCGTCACCACATAACGGCCGGCGTAACGGCTCGCACAGGCGTAGGCCACCTGGTCCAGCAGTTTAAGGATCGTACCGCCGTGGACATTGCCGGAAAAATTGGCCATATCAGGTGTCATCAGGACGGTCATGGTGAGTTGGTGATTGGGCAGGTCCATGGTGTTTTCAGTGGTCTCGTCAAAGGGAAAAGCGAAAAGGGAAAATAGAAATGCCAGGAGTCACAAGTGAAATGAAACCGGCTCAGGGAAAATGAAAGTGGCTTAGTTTAACGATATTGTCTGCGCTGCGCCATCGCATACTGCCGGCGGCTTGCCGCAATAGTTGTCGAATGATACGCGCCACGGGCGATAAGTACACCCGAAATACGATTAAATGCGCCTTGACCTTCCCATCATGGTAAGCTTTATAGTGAAAGCACTTGAGCGCAGAAGAGCAGGCATAAGAGCAGATATGGCGGTTGAAAGACAATATTTATGCTGGCTGCTAAACGCGCCCCTCAGCCCGTGAACCAATGAGAGCGGGGAGTCTTTTCCACAGGAAGTTTCGACATGAACCATTCTATCGCCTCACGCAGTAGCGCAACCACCATTCCGGCCGAACCCGCAGATGCAGGACGGCTGATAGAGCTGTCCGTGGAGGGCATGTCCTGCGCCTCTTGCGTGCGTCACGTTGAAAAAGCCCTTGCTGGGGTGGAAGGTGTGCAGGCGGCAAATGTCAATCTTGCAACGGAACGGGCGCAGGTTCGGATTCCGCGGAATCTGGACACGACGTTACTGACGCAGGCTGTCGAACGCGCAGGCTATGAGGCACAGGTGATTGCGAATCCGCGTCAGAGCCGAGATGAACAGGCGCAGAACCGTGCGGCGGAACGCAATCGACTCAAACGTGATCTGATTCTAGCGGTGATACTTGCCTTGCCGGTATTTGTTCTGGAAATGGGCGCGCATGTCAGTGGCGCATTCCATCACTGGATTGCTGAAACCATTGGTACACAGAACAGCTGGTATCTGCAGTTTGTCCTTACCACGGCAGTACTGGCCGGACCCGGTCGTCGCTTCTTTGCTAAGGGAATACCTGCATTGCTGCGTATGACACCTGACATGAATTCCCTGGTGGCCGTGGGAACGACGGCTGCCTATCTGTTTTCTGTCGTTGCTACGTTTGCGCCGCAGTGGTTACCGGACGGGACGGTGAACGTATATTACGAAGCCGCCGCTGTGATTGTGGCGCTGGTATTGCTTGGCCGTTATCTGGAGGCGCAGGCACGCGGCAATACTTCGGAAGCGATCAACCGGCTTGCCGGCCTGCGTGCCACGACGGCAAATGTGCGGCGTGATGGCAAGGTTACTGAAGTGCCTATCGAGAATGTGATTATCGGGGATGTGATTGAGCTGCGGCCCGGTGAACGGGTTCCCGTTGATGGTGAAGTGATTGAAGGCAGCAGTTTTATTGACGAGTCGATGATCAGTGGCGAACCCATGCCCGTGGAGAAAACAGCCGGCGCTTCGGTGGTGGGTGGAACCGTGAATCAGAATGGCATTCTCACGCTGCGCGCGACCGGCGTTGGCGCGGATACCGTGCTGTCGCAAATCATCAATATGGTTGAGCAGGCGCAAGGCGCCAAGTTGCCGATTCAGACGCTGGTCGATCGCATCACCATGTGGTTCGTGCCCGCCGTCATGCTGGTTGCGGCAATCACCTTTGTGATATGGATGCTGTTGGGGCCGCAGCCGGCTATCGGTCTGGCTCTGGTCAATGCCGTGGCTGTACTGATAATTGCATGTCCCTGCGCCATGGGGCTCGCAACGCCCACCTCAATTATGGTGGGAACGGGGCGCGCTGCCCAGATGGGTATTCTGTTCCGACAGGGTGAGGCTCTGCAAACGCTGATGAATGTGCGCGTGATCGCAGTCGACAAGACCGGAACGCTGACGAAGGGAACGCCTGAATTGAGCGAGATGTCCGTCACCGATGGTCACACGCGTGAACAGGTGCTGGCGTTGGTCGCATCTGCAGAGTCCCGCTCTGAGCATCCGATAGCCCGGGCCATTGTGGCCGCAGCGCAGCAAGAGAATCTGAATCTGATGCCTGTTGAGACATTCGAGGCGTTAACAGGGCTTGGGCTGCGCGCTCAGGTCGATAACAAAGCGCTTCTCGTCGGCTCTGACAGCCTGATGCGTCAACAGAATCTGGATCCTTCCGTTTTTACTGAAACGGCTGAGCGTCTGGCTGATCAGGGGAGAACGCCGCTTTATGTCGCCATCGATAACACGCTGGCCGCCATTATCACAGTGGGCGATAGCATTCGTGATACCACGCCTGAAGCCATCAAAGCCATGCACGATCAGGGTCTTAAAGTGGTCATGATCAGTGGCGATAATCATCGTACGGCGCAGGCCATTGCGCGAGAACTGGGGATCGATGAGGTGGTGGCGCCAGTTATGCCGGATGCCAAGGCAGAGACAGTGCGGCAGTTGCAGAAAACAGAGGGAGCAGTCGCCTTTGTGGGTGATGGCATTAACGATGCGCCGGCCCTGGCCGTTGCTGATGTGGGTATTGCCATTGGATCGGGTACGGATATTGCCATTGATTCGGCTGATGTGGTTCTGATGTCCGGTGATTTATCCCGGGTACCCAAAGCCATTGCCCTGCCGCGTGCGACCATGCGCAATATCAGGCAGAACCTGTTCTGGGCATTTATTTATAACGTGGCACTGATTCCTGTCGCTGCGGGCGTGCTTTTTCCTGTCAATGGCACGCTGCTTTCTCCCATGTTTGCCGCCGGCGCCATGGCCCTTTCCAGTGTGTTCGTGGTTCTGAATGCACTTCGATTACGCAGGTTTGTATGAATATTGGACAAGTCTCGGCGGCCAGCGGCGTCAGCGCCAAAATGATTCGCTATTACGAGAAAATCGGTCTGATCCGGCCGGCAGGTCGCAGTGATGCGGGGTATCGCAAATACACGTCCCAGGATCAGCAGATACTGTCTTTCATTCGACGTGCGCGTGAACTGGGTTTTTCGCTGGATAGAATCAGAACGCTAATGGGACTTTGGGAAGATACCTCACGCCATAGTGCTGACGTTCAGCAGCTGGCGCAACAATATATCAGCGAGCTGGACGACGACATCGCGAAACTGCGATCCATCAGGGATGAACTGGCGTATCTGGCAGATCACTGTCATGGTGATAACAGACCCGACTGTCCGATTATTGAAAGACTGGCAACGGGAGACTGAATACAAGGCTTTTGCGTGCAAATTGCTGCAGATGGCTTAGAATTCAATTGTGATAACGTTCACGCCTGGCAGGAAATGGTATGGACGCCCCGGCCGCGCATGTATGAAGCTGAGACGCCTGGCTGGGGAGGTGTTCAGAATAGGGAAGGATAAATGCGGAGGCTGACATGGGAAGCACCAGATTCATCACGCCCGATAATCAGGTCCCTGACCTGAAAAACATCAATATCTTTGAATGCGACCCGGCACTGCAGCGAGCGCTGGAAGTCTTTTCTGCCCAGAGTGCAACGCAGGACTGCCGGGATTACGGCAGCAGGCTCGGTACGGAAGATGTCATGCTGTTGGCGCAACGGGCCAATACGCATGGGCCGGAACCGGCAATCTTTACTCGCACCGGTGAACGCCAGGATCGCGTCATCTTTGATCCTGCCTGGCACGCACTGCTGGGCATGCTGTTTGAACAGGGGGTACATTCCTCTGCCTGGCAGGACGGCAAACACGTTCGTCGCGCTGCACTATTTTATCTGCATGCGCAGATCGAAGCAGGCAGCCTGTGCCCGGTCACCATGACTTTTGCCTCTGTCGCGGCTCTGCATGATCAGCCGCTATTCTCGCGCATGGCGCCGCTGATTTTCAGCAAACGGTACGATGGTTCAGACGCACCGCTTTCACAGAAGCGCAGCATGATGATTGGCATGGGAATGACCGAGAGACAGGGTGGGTCTGACGTTAGAAGCAATACCACAGTTGCCATCAATAACGGCCAGTATGAATCACAAGCGGCATACGAACTTCATGGTCATAAATGGTTTCTCTCTTCCCCTATGTCTGACGCACATCTGGTGCTGGCCAATGAGGACGAACAGCTCAGCTGTTTTTATGTACCGCGCTGGCGTCCGGATGGAAATCGAAACGGTGTGCGTATTCAGCGACTCAAGGACAAACTGGGCAACCGTTCCAATGCCAGTGCCGAAGTGCAGTTCGAGGGTGCCTGGGGATTGCGGGTAGGCGAGCAGGGCGCCGGTCTGCCTATGATCCTGCGCATGGTCAATCAGACCAGACTTGATTGTGTGCTGGGCAGTGCAGGCCTGCTGCGTCAGGCAGTGGTTCTGGCCATTCATCACGTTCGTCA
>JAFAGQ010000364.1 GCA_023422555.1 Pseudomonadota bacterium | reverse complement strand
TCATATATACTGTATTTATATCCAGTTTCAAGTGTAAAAGCAAGCAATACGGATATAGAAATGCTGCGCATTTCGCGTCTTACATCCCCGCCCTGAACAACGGGGTCTTTCGACGCAGTTGATAAATAGCTTTGATAAATAGCTTTGATAAAGACCTTTGACTAAGACCTCTGATCTCGTCGCCCGCGTGCTGAGGTTGTTAATTGGCCAGCAGAGTCTCTATACCGAAAGCTACAGGTTTAAGCGGATGACGACGCAGCAGCTCAGCGTCCAGCTCGATACCAAGGCCACTGGTATTGGGCACATGGTATTTTCCGTTATTCAATTGAGGATGCCTGTTACCCGTCAGTGCATCATAGAGCGGGCTTTCATCAAATTGCATTTCAAGCATATGCGCTTTGCTCGCCACACATGCCACGTGTAATGACGCTACCGTGCATACGGGTCCCGTCGGGTTGTGCGGTGCAAACAGAATATCGTTGGCCGCCGCCATCTCGGCGATAGCCAGCATGCTGCCCGGGCCGCCGCAATATTTGATATCCGGCATTACGACATCCAGCAGTTTTTCCCTGATCTGCATTTCGAATGCGGCAACGCCGACCTGCGTTTCCGCAGCGGCCACAAGGACGTCCTGTTCATTGGCGCATTCCTTGATTCGTCGCAGCGCTTCCCAGTTCGCATACGTTTCGGCCATCGGGCATTCGAACCAGTGCAGACCGACGGACTCCAGCTGTCGCAATACGTCGATTGCAGTCGCTTCATCAAAGCGCCAGTGGCAGTCTACCATCAGACGCGCTTCCGGACCTACCGCATCGCGTATGGCGAAAAGGCAATCAATGCCATGCCTGATTTGTGCCTCTGCCTCTTTGGCTGCGCACAGCGACGGCGTTACTCCGTCAAATGGTGCTGCCTTGAAGGCAGTAAATCCGGCGGCGGCCGCGCGCCTTGCGGTTTCCGCAAATCCCTGAGGTGTTCGTGCTGTCGTTGCACGATTGATGTTCGCATACGCGGCAATGGCCTTCCTTTGCAATGGAGCCAGTGCTGCATGTAAAGGAATCGATTCTTCGATTGCCTGCAATGTCCACAATGCCTGACTCAATGCACTCAATACCGCGTTGGACACCAGTCCGCCGGGGTTATTGGGGGAAGGGCGCAACATGGACAGGGCTTCCTGCACGCTCAGTCCGATTAGCGGGTCGCCATGAAGACGGCTTGCTGTGATCAGGGCTGTCTCCCAGCCATTCAGGGACGCTTCTCCCCAGGCCTGCATGCCATCGCTGGTCCGGACCGACAGATAAAACCAGTTTGTCTTGTCTGAAACGTTAAAGGGAACTGCCTGAATGAATTCGATTTTGCTCATGATGTATAGGTATACGAAATTGAAGCGTGATTCCTGCCTGCCATGTTCAATATCTTAATCGACTTCGTTTGCGTAACTTCAGAAACCTAAATATGTCGAAGCGAAACATGAGTCCGTGCAAATTGGAGTATGCTGCATATTCTGTCTACTGCAAAAGGAGATTCGAATGAAAAAAACGATTTATGTCCTTGCTGCGTTGTTTGCAGTCGCTTCTACGCAAGCCTATGCCGCAGATTCCGTCAAACCGGAACATCAGCATGCCTCATCGGTTTGCAAACGTGTTCAGGAACTGGCAGCGTCAACGCTGGAAGCACGCAAGAACGGACACAATGACAAAGAAGGGGATAAAGCCAGGTTGGGCAAGGACAGCAGTGATCCGATGTTCCAGTACGCAATTGATGCGGCTTATGAGAGTGATGTGAATAAAACGGGAATCGGTGAAGAGGCTTACGATTACTGCATGCTGCATAAAGCCAGCGCCTGATTTTCTTATCCATCCCATCTTTGTGATCTATTACATTTGCCATAGCCATTGCGTCAAAATGATGCGCGGTGGCACACGGCCGACGAATGCGCTTTGCAATGGTGCGGATTTCGCACCATCTTCGCGCCGCTGCGTTCGTGATCAGACATTTCTGTTGCATTGAATCCCGGCACGTTATTTGCTTGATACCAGTGGTACCACCGGTTTCCTGTGTTTCTGACGCGGCAGCCGCTGTATATCGGGTTCAGGTATTTAACAAGGCGATGTTGATCCGGCGGGACCGGACAACTCGTGTGTAACAGGAGAAATGAATATGCAAAAGAGTCTGTTCTCGTTGGCGTTAATGACGGCTTTCGCAGGCGTGGCGCACGCAGACACGTCGGTCCAGTTATATGGTCTGGTTGACGCGGGCATCGGTTATTCCCAAACCAAGGTCAGCTATGGTGACTCCTGGGTCAAGACGCGTGACATCGGTGTGGTCGATGGGGTGGGCGGTACCAACAACTGGGGTCTGAAAGGTACCGAAGATCTGGGTAATGGAACAAGTGCCATCTTCCAGCTGGAGAGCGGTTTCAAACTTGGTACGGGCCGTCAGCTATCTGAAGGTACTCTGTTTGACCGCCGTGCCCTGGTGGGCCTGACGGGCGCAGACTGGGGAACACTCACTCTGGGGCGTCAATACAATATTGCAGATGACATACTGTCTCCAATTGATCCGTTTGCCACCAATTTTGGGCAGGCAGGTGTGACAGGTGGTGCGTTTGGCGATTCCGTATCTGCCAATATGTCAGATACGATCAAATATCTCAGTCCGTCCTGGGGCGGCTTCCAGTTCGGCGCAGGCTTTGCCGGACGTAACCAGAAGACGGAATACCATGACGCAACCGGCAGTGTTGTAGACAGGGATACGTCCAATTGGATTACCGCCGGTCTGGCGTACAACAATGGTCCGCTGTCTGCTGCTGCCACTTATGACCGATTCCGGACCGATGTTACCCTGGGTGACGATCATGAGAAAACCACGACGCATATGTGGAATGTCGGTCTTGCCTATGACTTCAGCGTCGTCAAGGCTCATCTGATGTATGGTCAGACACGGGGCGCACTGCCGTCTACCGGTCTGTCATCCGGCTTGATGTATTCTTTGGACAGCGCGCTTGTGGACTACGGCTTCCCGGATACGTTGAGCAGTACGAAGGGGTACCGTCAGCAGGCATGGATGGGTGGATTGACGATTCCCGTCGGCGATGCCGGAAAAGTCATGCTCTCCTACCAGGGTAATCGCGTCAAAAATCCCGACGTGCTCGATAGTGCCCGTGGCAGCCTGCATATTGGCAGTGTGGGTTACAGTCAGGATCTGTCCAAACGCACCACGGTTTACGCTGTCGCCTCTTATGGCAGCGGTAGCGTTCGCTTTGATGCGCTGGACGATAAAGTGAAATTGAAATCGACATTGATTGCTGCGGGAATACAACACCGCTTCTAAGTGACTCGCTAAAACGTTGTAAAAATGCCGGTTTGGTGCAAAAAAGCGACACCAAGCCGGCATTTTCTTTTGTTCTGGTTTTTTGACTTTCCTGCCTCTGATGACGTGCATCTCTTTGGAGAAATGACGCATATGCGTCGATTCCAGGGGGCATCCGTATACCACAAATTCCGCATTTTTCCTTTGCATGGATCAAGGCGGCGTGTTGGTCCTCAAAAATACAATACTTCTCAAGCTGCTTCCGTAAGCCTTTGATTTGAAAAGACAAGCGGGCTCGCATGTAGTGGCTTGCCAGCATGCG
>JAFAGQ010000200.1 GCA_023422555.1 Pseudomonadota bacterium | reverse complement strand
GGGCGCAATGTAATTTCAACCCGGCGACCGGAATGCACACCGACACCAGTGGTTTTCACCAGATTCTTGATGGTTCTTTGTCGTAGCATGGTCATTCTCAACTTACAAAATATTCATAAAATCAGGCATAGCACGCCTGATACAGGACGATAAGGGGGATTTCCCGGCTAAAACGCACGGAATCCGAAGGCACGTCTCGTTTCCGACTATTTTACTCTGATTAGCGCGGAAAAGCCGTTTATTTGACTGGACAAATGTTTCAGTCAGCATCTTTTCCCGCCGACAGATTATTGCAGCTCAGATGTCAGAAACAACAGGCAGGAAAAACGGACGGAAACAACGGGCAGAAACACCGCAGAAATAAATCAAAGAAAACGGCCCGCAAGGGCCGTTTCCAGTCATAAAACGCATTACAGAAGCGAGCGATCCCTGCCCGGGCAGCAGGCCGGGATTCGCTTTTTGGGAAAAATACGCGTCAGTCAGCCTGTTTGCGCAGGAATGCAGGGATGTCGAAGCGCTCAACTCCTGAAGATTCCATAGCACGAACCTGCTGTTCGAACTGCACTTTGTTGGATGCCGCTGCACCACCGCCACGACCGGAGCGGATGACGGTAGGAGGCACAGGAGCGCGACCGCCGCTAGGCTGATTCAGGAAGCTGCCACCGTAGAAATCAGCGTTGCCACCATGCGTACCGGTAAGTGCCTCGAACTCGGCATCAGGACCGTTGTTGACTACCAGTTCAGGCTGCTTGCGACCCAGACCTGTTGCCACAACAGTCACACGCAGTTCGTCGCCCATTTCATCGTCGTAGGCACTACCCACAATGATGGTGGCGTCTTTGGCTGCGTAGCTGCTGATGATTTCGTTGATAAGACGAGTTTCGCTCATTTTGAGAGAACGGCTTGCTGTGATGTTGACCAGCAGGCCACGAGCACCATTGAGATCCACACCTTCCAGCAATGGGCAGGCAATGGCGTTTTCTGCAGCAATGCGCGCACGATCGGGACCGGAAGCCACGGCCGTACCCATCATGGCCTGGCCATGTTCGCCCATAATGGTTTTCACGTCTTCGAAGTCGACGTTGATGTTACCTTGAACATTGATGATTTCGGCAATACCGGCACATGCGTTGTACAGCACATTGTCGGCTTCCTTGAAGCAATCATCCTGAGAGGCGTCATCGCCCATCAGTTCATACAGTTTTTCATTCAGAACCACGATCAGGGAATGAACGTGTTTGGAGAGCTCTGCAATACCTTCTTCTGCAGCACGCAGACGTTTGGTACCTTCAAAGGAAAATGGTTTGGTTACGACGCCAACGGTCAGAATGCCCAGCTCCTTGGCCACTTCGGCCACAACAGGACCTGCACCTGTACCTGTACCGCCGCCCATACCGGCAGTAATGAACACCATGTTCGCACCGTTAAGCGCGGCGCGAATTTCTTCACGTGCTGTTTCAGCTGCTGCACGTCCCTGCTCTGGTTTGGCACCTGCACCCAGGCCGCTACGACCCAGACGAATCTGGATAGGGGCTTCTGTGGCGACCAGCGCCTGCATGTCTGTGTTTGCGCAGATGAAATCTACGCCCTTAAGGCCGGCCCGCATCATGTGCGCAATGGCATTACCGCCTGCGCCACCCACACCGATTACCTTGATGACGGTACCGCTGTTGTTGCTATCGTCCAATAATTGAAAGTCCATATTCCCAACTCCTGTATTCCGAAACGTATTAACGAAAAGTCCTTCCTGCGTTTTTCGGAAACCGTCTCAAAAACAACGCCAGCGCCTGTCTCGCATCGTACTTGAACCGTCTCCATGGCCATCTGCCCGGCCATTGTGGCAGTTTATTCCGCACTGTCCTGCGTTACTACAACAACAATTGCTACCGTGCTGCTGTTACCTCTTTGAAGCCAATAGAATCTCGCTGAATACATACTTTTCAGCTTATCCAATATTCTAATTCATAAACCATTCTTTCATGCGGGAAAAAATATCTTTTAGCATTCCATTTTGTTGCTTAATCTTACCGCCACGCAAACGCTGCACCCGTGCTTCGGTCAAAAGCCCCATGGCCGTTGAAAAGCGCGGGTTGCGCACCATGTCTGCCAGACTGCCGCGATAATCGGGAACCGCCACGCGTACCGGCTTCAGAAACACGTCTTCTGCCAGTTCCACGATGCCAGGCATCAGCGCCGTGCCACCGGTCAGAACAATACCGGAGGCGATTAGATCTTCGTAACCGGAATCACGCACGACCTGCTGAACCAGCGTAAAGAGTTCGTCGATTCGCGGCTCGATCACCGCACCCAGCGTCTGGCGCTTCACGCGTCGCACATCGCGATCGCCCAGACCAGGCACTTCAATCAGTTCTTCGGGACTGGCCAGAACCTGTTTGGCAATCCCGTAACGCAATTTGATTTCTTCTGCATCGGGCGTTGGCGTACGCAGCATGGTAGCGATATCGCTGGTGACCTGGTCTCCGGCTACCGGAAGCACGGTCGTATGGCGAATTGCACCGCCGGCGAAAATAGCAATATCTGTCGTACCTGCACCAATATCCAGCAGAACGACGCCCAGCTCTTTTTCATCGTTGGTCAGGCAGACCATGGAAGAGGCAAGAGGCTGCAGGATCAGGTCCTGCACTTCCAGACCGCAGCGACGCACGCACTTGACAATATTCTGCGCTGCGCTGACCGCACCCGTCACAATATGCACTCGCACTTCAAGGCGAATACCGCTCATCCCTACCGGCTGACGGATGTCTTCCTGAGAATCCACAATGAACTGCTGAGTCAGCACATGCAGTACCTGGTGATCAGTTGGAATATTGACCGCCTTGGCCGTTTCGATCACACGCGCCACATCGGCCTCGGACACTTCCTTGTCCTTGACTGCGACCATGCCGCTGGAGTTGAAACTGGTAATATGGTTGCCCGCAATGCCCGTGTACACTTCACGAATTTTGCAGTCGGCCATCAGCTCGGCTTCCTCGAGCGCGCGCTGTATGGAGTTGACCGTGGATTCGATATTGACCACGACCCCTTTGCGCATGCCCTTGGACTCATGCTGTCCGAGTCCGATTACTTCAA
>JAFAGQ010000153.1 GCA_023422555.1 Pseudomonadota bacterium | reverse complement strand
TCTGCAACATCTCCATTGCCACCACTTCCAACTGGAAAGATAAAAATTCGGGTGAACGCCGCGAAGAGACCGAATGGCACCGCGTGGTTTTCTACAACCGCCTGGCAGAAATCGCCGGCGAATACCTTAAAAAAGGCCGTTCGGTCTATGTAGAAGGTCGTCTGAAAACCCGTAAATGGCAGGACAAAGACACTGGCGCCGACCGTTATTCAACGGAAATCGTGGCAGACCAGATGCAAATGCTCGGCGGCCGCGACAGCACCGGCGGCATGGACGACGGTGGCTTTGGTGGAGATGACGGCTATTCCTCTTCCCGCCAGGCACCTCAGCAACGCAGCCAGGCACCGCAACAACAGCGCCCTGCGCAGAAACCTGCGTCCAATATCATGGATATGGATGACGATATTCCGTTCTAGAGTGCCCTTTTAAATAACTGTAAAAAAATGGCTCACACCTAACGAAGTTGTGAGCCATTTTTTTATTATGTCATTGCGCGTGTCCTCGGCGTGAGGCTCGCGCCGGACTACTAGTGGGTCGCTCAAACGGAAAAATCAACCCTGAGGGCATGATGATGCGTATTTTTCATAAAATGAATAAAGTAGCTTTGTTTTTCACTTTGTTTTTCTCTAATTTTGTGTGTTTTGCTATCACTTATACAATTTCGTTGTATCTTTTGGAGCCAGAGTACACCGCACAACAATCGCCCACTCAGTTTATAGTTTCAATTTTGGTTGCTAGCTTTTCTACATCCTCAATAGGGTCTGTATTGATGTATTTATGGTTCTGGATTAAATCAAAAAAAAATATGCAAAGTTAAAGCTCTATCTGGAATATTTAAGATGACTAATAGTAGAGGTCGGTCATTGAAAAAGCCAAGTCTTATAAGGGAATTTTTGGGTTTTTTTATATTGGTAACTATCGGTAGCCAACTAGGCATTTATTTTTTTGAGCCGACGTCTGACCGTCTGCTTTTTGCGCAACCAGGAATTTTACCGATACTTCTAGCGTTCCTTCCAGGCCTGCTCTCTGGGCTAATAGGCACATACTTGTTTCATCGACGCAGATCACGTTTTAAACCGCAAATCTAGATAGCCACAATTTAGTTATTCGACAACGGCTCAACTATAGATAAGGTTTAATTTAAGCCCTCTTTTATCTGTATAGATATCAGAGGGCTTTTCATTGTCTGGAAAATGAACTGGTATGATGTATTGGCGCAGAACCGGGACAGCTTCCCTTCCGCGCAGAATCACATTCATGTTTATTAAAATCACAATAGGGGACACCATGAAGAAAATTTCATTTGTATTAGCCGGATTATTTGCCGCTGTGGTCAGCAGTGCAAGTGCCCAGGACAAACCGACAGTACAGTTCATCGCCACTGGCGGCACCATCGCCATGAAAATTGATCCGGTCAAAAAGGCGCCCGTGCCGGCAATTTCCGGCGACGATCTGCTGGCGACTGTGCCGGAGGTAGCAGACTTTGCAAAAATAGAAGTCAATAATCTATCGAATGTTCCGTCCGATTACATGGATCCGCCTCGCTGGGTAGAGTTGAGCCGCGCAGTTCGGACCGCGCTGCAGCGTCCGGAGGTCTCGGGGGTGATTGTGTCGCATGGCACCGACACGCTGGAGGAAACGGCATTCTGGCTGGACCTGACTGTGCAATCAGAGAAACCTGTCGTATTGATTGGTGCGCAGCGTAACGCATCGTCTTCTGATTTTGATGGTCCGCGTAATTTGTTGAATGCAGTACGCATCGCAGTTGACGATCAGGCCAAGGGAAAAGGCGTCATGCTTGCCATGAACAACCAGATCAACGCGGCCCGACATGTCACAAAAACGCATACTGCAAATGTTGAAACTTTCCAGTCGGGCGACTATGGTTTCCTCGGTGAGGTGTATTCCGATAAGGTGCTGTTCGCCAGAGCACCTCTGCGTCGTCAGCATATCGCTGTCAAAACGGAAGACATGCCTAAAGTGGAGATTGTGGCAATGTATGGCGGCGCCGATGGCAGTCTGCTGCGTAGCGCCGTGGACCAGGGAGCAAAAGGAATCGTCGTGCAGGCCCTGGGAATGGGCAACATGAACAAGCCCATGTTCGAGGCAGTCAAATATGCATTGGAAAAACAGATTCCTGTGGTCATTTCAACGCGTGTCTATAACGGTCGTGTCATGGCCAACTATGGGTTCGAAGGTGGTGGCAAAACCACGGCAGACGCCGGCGCCATCCTGGCTGGTAATCTGAGCCCGCAAAAAGCCCGCATCTTGCTGATGCTGCTTCTGCAGGATGGAAAAAGCGGTAAAGAGGAGATCCAGACGGCCTTCGATGCCATGTGATTATTCGTCTGCCCGCAGACAGCCCGACACACCTCAGAGGCGATAAGAAAGTAGCAGGAGCGGCAATGCACGTGCGACCGGTGGAGCCACGTTGCCGTAGTCGGGCTCTAAGCAGGAAAGGCATTGCCTTCCCCGTTGTTTTTGAGTGTGCAAAGCAGCTCTTTCGAAGGTCAATGCCGTTTACACGCTCCACGCCGCCTTGGTCGCGAGCGCACATTCATGCATCACGGTCAACGCGCGCTGCGTGGTTTCAGCGCTTCCCACAAACGGATTGGGTCCGCCCTGTGTCTTCTGCGCAAGTTTGACATCGGCCAGGTCCATACCGCTGTGGTTGGACAGGAAGACATCGATGTTCTGCTTGCCGGCCATGTCACGCACGCGGTCGGTCGCATCGATGTAAGCTTGCAGGCGCTCCATGCGATTGGGCTGTTTGCCGAAATTGAATGACGTGCCGCCCCACAGGAAGGCGCGATGGGTTTTGTCGCCCTCTTTGACGTCGAACGCGACCGAAATGGTTCCCATTGTGTGGCCCGGCGTCATTACGATGTCGACTGTGGTGTCGCCCAGGGTCAGCTTGGTGCCATCCTTGACGACCGCGTCACGCTTGGGCGGGCGACCCCAGATAGGCAAATCGAACTCGAGCTTGGTTTCCATCATGGTCCAGTCCGCTTCACTGGCAATAATCTGAGGATGAAAATGCTCCACCAGATAATTGGCGCCGCCATAGTGATCGCCATGGCCGTGCGTGATGACGACCATCTTGATTTGCGCGGGATCAAGCCCCAGCTTGCGCATGCCGGCGACAATCACATGTTCGGCCTCATCCGCATTATTCATCGCATCGATCAGGATGATGCCAGCCGATGTCGTAATGGCCCAGGCGCTGACCCATTTGCCTCCGACGAAATACAGATTATCGAACGCTTTGCCTGGCGGCGGTGCTGGCTGCGCCATCAGAGCTTGAATCGATGGACCTTTTTTCTGGCTGGCTGGTAAGGCGACGTTTCCCAGCTTCAATAACTGTGTGAGGTCGCTGCCAGCGGCAGTGCGTGCAGCGGCCAAGTGTCGCTGGACATCGGGCGACTGAGCTGCCGCAGGCGAGATGTTTAGCGCATAGGTAGCACAACAAGCGCAACCTGCTGCCAGAAAATAACGTCTGCCGGAAGATACAACCTGGCTATCGCCAGTGTTGTCATTGTTGTTGATCCATGAGCCGAAAAGCCGCATTAGTGTCTCCTGTTGTTGTCATTAACCTAACGTGCCGCACGTCGCGAGCCTGCGACGCCAATCAATTATAGTCAGATCGCAGCCGGTGGAGCAGCGATGCAGTAGTCCGGCTCTATGGTCTCACGTCACGTGACCATTGCACTGCTTCGTCGATAAGTCCTGTCAGTTCTGATTCGCTCATATCCGCAACAGTGGTTTTGGCTTGTTCTACGGTCTTCTCCAGTAAGTAGGATCGAACAGCCTCTTCAACTAAGTGAGACAAATCGCCCTCACTGGCGCCACCCTGTGTAGGGATGAACAGGCGTACGGACTGATCTAATTTGGGTGGCACAACGATATCCCAGCGGACAGAACGCATAACTTCTCCAATACCCAAGGCTTGCACGAATGACACGGCGCACTTCCTCAACCAGATCTGCTTAAGAATATAGTCAAGATTGATCTCCTGGGACTTCAGCAAATCTATTTCAATCTGGAATTATCGCCTGAAAGTCAATTTCGATAAAGGTTTTGGGCTATGACAAACGCTCTCATTTCGATACCGAGATGAGAGCGTTTTTTTACCATGGCCGTTCAAGTTGAATCAGACTTCTTCTTCATCAAGAACGACCAGATCACTTCCATTGTTTGTTATTTTGTTGCCACGATAGGCTCTTCGGATCGACCAGAGGCTGACAATTTGACTCGTTTGTAGAAAATAAACGCGATCATCAAAAATATGATTGTCATGCAGACGCCACTAATCGGGCGAGTCATGAAGATACTCATATCGCCTCGGGATAAAAGCAGTGCCCGTCTGAAATTCTCTTCAACCATCGGGCCCAATACAAAACCCAATAATAATGGTGCCGGTTGAAATTTCAGTCGTGAAAGCAGGTAACCGAAAATACCAACCACAAGCACGACAGTAACGTCGAAGATATTGTTGTTTGTGCTGTAGACACCAATGCAAATCAAAAACAGGACTGTTGGATAGATGAATCGATAGGGAACCGACAGCAATTTCACCCACATGCCGATGAGAGGAATATTCAGTACCATCAGGAGCAAATTGCCGATGCCAAAACTGATCAACAGACCCCAGAACAACTCTGGATGCTCCACCATCATCTGTGGGCCCGGCTGTATGTTCTGGATCATCATCGCACCCAGCATCAATGCCATTACGGCGTCACCTGGGATTCCCAGTGTCAGCGTAGGGATAAACGCAGTAATGGCAGCGGAACTGTTCGCAGACTCAGGACCGGCTACGCCCTCAATTGCGCCCTTGCCAAATCGCTGAGGTGTCTTCGACACTTTCTTCTCAAACGCATATGACATGAAAGACGCAATTGTTCCGCCCGCACCGGGCAGAATACCCAAAGCAGAACCTATAGCGGCGCCGCGCCCGATCGCTGGCATTGATTGTTTAATCTCACCTTTTGCAGGTCTAACGGAATTTCCTGAAATTTTCGACTTGGAAATGATGGTCCCCTCGCCGATTTTTCCCGCATTTGCCAACACATCTGTGATGCCAAAAAGCCCCATCGCCAATGTGACCAATGCAATACCATCCTGAAGTTCAGGAATTCCAAAATCAAATCGCGCAACGCCGCTATTCACATCAGTTCCGATGACGCCGATGGCCAATCCGATGATCACCGAAGCAACTCCTTTGATTGGCGAGCCTGTCGCCAGCGTGGCAGCAGCCAGTAGTCCCAGTGCCATCAGTGAGAAGTATTCAGCGGGTCCGAACATAAATCCTATGTTTGTTAACAAGGGACTGAAGAACAACATCAGGACGATACCGACAAGCACGCCAATAAATGATGCGAACATTGCAATGAAAAGCGCAGAACCGGCACGACCCTGTTTTGCCATTGGATTGCCATCTACGCATACAACGGCGTGAGAAGCGGTGCCGGGCAAATTGAGCAGGATTGACGTGGCAGCACCACCGAAACTTGTACCATAGTAGATACCAGCCAGCATCATGAGCGCGGCGGCGGGGGGCAGTGTATATGTCAATGGTAATAACATGGAAATTGCGGCCAATGCACCAATTCCCGGCAGAACACCAATAAGATTGCCAACAAAAACACCAAGCAGCGAATAAAGCAAATTATGTAAGGAAAACGCGGTCGTGATTCCAAGGATTAGATTATCAATCATGATCAACCCCACGTAAACAGCGGAAATTGCATTTGCATTCCGTAGTAGAAGATAATGACGGCAGCCAGCGTCACGCCTGCAGCCAAAGCCAGTGCAGCTTTGACGGTATTCCGACTATCTCCCAGCGCGGATAAAAAAATCAGCAGAAACGTCGCAGGTACTAACCCACCATATGTTCCCAGAACAATGAATCCAATCATTCCAGCCACAACACACGACCATGGTCGAATGACCGAATAGGATTGATCAATGACTTCCTCATCTCCTTCGATATGAGGTGGTGTGGCTACCAGTATTGCGCCAATCAGGATAAGCAATGCACCCAGCAACAATGGAAAATAGCCCGGACCCATTCTTGCTAACGTACCGGTGCCATATTGCAGGCTGCCTGTTACAAGACCTACGCCCAGCAGCATCAATAATGCTGCCGAAAATAGATCTGTTTTGTTCTTAATCACTCTGACCTCCTCAGTAGTCCCGTTTTCTTCAAATGATTTGCAGGCCGAAAGGATTGCCTTGCAAGAGGGAGATACTAAACTGATTAAGTCAAATGGAAACTTTCAATAGAATTACTATTTGGTCATAGTCATGTCACTGCCTGGTCTGTCGCGCGCAATAAAGCAAGATTTAAGTAGCACAAGTAAATGAGATTAACTCTTCGCTTGAATAACTCTTCGCTGATACAACAAAAGCGCAAATGAACTGGTATTCGAAGGGGCATACCAAATTTGACTACACACTGAGTTCCGTACGTTGTCGAATAATAGAATTGCGGAAATACAGGATCGCTATAGGGATTGCAATTGTGATGACCGCCGCGCAGAACAGGCGAACAGCGGTATCGATCCCCCAATAATCGGCTATCCAGCCTATGCCCATCATGGGAACAATGCTGCCAAAGTAGCCAATCACCAGATAAGTGGCCATCAGCCCTGAGCGGTTGCCGGCAGTGGCAAGGCGGTTGATCATGCTCATGCCGGCCAGCATGCACATGCCATGCCCCATTGCGGTAAATACAACGCCCAGCGTGAACAGAATGGCAGATCCTGTCGCCAGATTCAGAATCAGCAGTGTGTTACATATCGCCAGACTCAGCAGGCCGGCTACCCCACACCATTGCGTAGGCAGTCGCCCGGCTATGATCTGGATGCCTGCAGATGCAAACAGAATCAGGGCAATTGCAGTGCCGCTGACCGCGGGACCGTGCCAGGGAATCAGCTGATCCAGGAATAGTGGCGCCATGGAGGCATACAATCCAAAGACGCCAAAGGCCAGAAATGGCAGGCAGCATGTCAGAATAAACGCGGCCGATTGCCCGGGTTCCTGCGGCCAGGTCAGCTTTGGCAGCACATCCTGCAGGTTCAGACGCTTGCGTTTGCGAGTGGGCTTTTCTTCAGGCAATTTCAAACGAAATAGGGCAATCAGCCCCAGTACACCCAGCAGCAGGGTGGGAACATAGGTAAGCACCAGTGGATTGGCTGACCACTGACCAATCAGTCCTCCCACCAGCGGGCCCAGGCCAAAACCAAAAGCCATCAGAAAGCCGGTCATCATGGCCACTTTCTGCAGGCTTCCGGCGCGCGATAGTTTGGTAAGACCCACGCTGGAGCTGGTGGTCAGCATGCTGGACGCAACGCCGACAATAAATCGACCGATATTCAGGATCAACGTGTCCCCGGCGATCATGCTGATGAATGTACCGGCCAGGGCAAGGGCCAGGCCGCATTGCATCATGGGAAGAAAGCCGACGCGATCGGGCATGCGCCCAAAAAATAACAGGCCGGACAGGGCGCCGGCCATATACATTACGTAAATCAGAGAGATCTCGCTGGTTTGCAAATGCCATGTTTCCTTGTACAAGGCATACAAAGGGCTTATCAGGGCTGTGCCCATTACGCCGACAATCATGGCAAAACTCACCCATGCGTAGGGTGAAATCTTCAATCTCATTTTACAACCGTCATATTAGTAAGGCGAATACGGGAATGGCGTGCAGGACGCACTTACGGGCACCCATTATTTCGGGTGTGTTAATGGCAGCATATCTGGTTTCTCTGTGTTCGCCACCGGACTGGCAGCGCCCGGGCAAGGTTCCTTGCCTTCATCCCCTGATCGTTCTTTATCTTATCACAGCTGTGTTTAAGTCAGGGCGGGGCGGCGCAGCGGAGTGCGTTTGATTCTTCCGTCATCAAGATGTAATCGCTGACGGCAACACGCATCGTTTTGTATGAACGCCCCCAAAAAAAGAGCGGCCGTTCCGGCCGCTCCCCAGTCAAACACAATCTACTGACTGCTTACTTCTTCGGCAACGCATATCCAATCACATAATCACCTTTATCCGGTGTCATGCGGGCACCGCCGGCAACCACAACCACAAACTGGCGTCCGGATTCCGGCGACAGATAGGTCATGGGTGTAGCCTGCGCACCTACGGGCAGGCGTGATTTCCAGACTTCTTTGCCACTGCGGTTGTCAAAGCCGCGCAGATAGTAATCCTGCGTACCCGCGTAGAATGTCAGGCCGCCAGCGGTAACCAGCGGGCCGGACAGGCTAGGCATACCCAATGGCACAGGCAGGCTTGTGCGAACGCCCATCAGACGACTGTCTTCAACCGTACCCAGCGGAACCTGCCAGGCGATGGTCTTGGTATTCAGATCCACGCCGGTCAGATTACCCCATGAAGGCTGATTGCAAGGCAGGCCCAGGAAGGAATTGAATGAACCGCGCACGGCCTGATAAGGCGTGCCTTCCTGCACGTGCGAGTTCGACCAGTTTGCCTGCGTTATGTCTTTTGCATTCAGCTCCTTGGTCGTTGCATCGGCTGTTTCCTGTGGTGCAAGGAAAACAATCTGCGGCATGTTGATGTCATTCACAACCAGCATATTCGTGCGCGGGTCGTAAGCCTGTCCACCCCAGTTGAAGCCACCATAATAGCCCGGGAACACAAGCGTGGGCTTGTCGGTAATTTTGGTGTAGGGCCCTTCATAATTCAATTCTTTGAACTTGATGCGGCAAAACAGCTGATCGAACATGGTAGCGCCCCACATGTCCTTTTCGCTCATGGACATCGGGCCGACCTGCGGCATGCCAACAGACCACGGTTGTGTTGGTGCTGGAGGCACGTCACCTTTCATGACGGGCGCCGGAACCTTGCGCTCCTCTACATCAGCCAGCGGCTTGCCGTTAGTGCGATCCAGCAGGAATAACTGATGCGTTTTGGTAGCCAGTACCAGGGCGGGCGTGTTGCCGCCGTTGCCATCAGGAACGTCCACCAGTGTTGGTGGCGACGCATTATCATAATCCCACGTGTCCAGATGCGTGGACTGGAATTGCCAGACGCGGCGGCCGGTTTCAACATTCAACGCAACAATCGAAGAGGCATTTTTGTTCATGTCCTCGCTGCGATGCTCTGCCCAGAAGTCAGGCGTGGCATTGCCCAGCGGCAGATAGATCAAACCCAGTTTTTCATCATAGGCGCCATGTGTCCAGAAATTGGGTGTGCCCTGCGTATAGGTTTGGCCTTCGGGTGGCAGTTTGGTAATCTCGGGGTTGCCCAGATCCCATGCCCAGTCCAGTGAACCGTCTTTCGCATTGAAAGCGCGCACAACGCCAGATGGTTCGGATGTTTGCTTGCCGTCCCAGACCCAGCCGCCGATAATGACGCGATCACCGGCCACTAATGGTTGTGAGGTTGGCATATAGTAAAAATCTGGATACTCACCCATGCCGTTGCTCAGGTCTGTATAGCCGTTTCCGCTATCTCCAAAGCCTGGGCACAGTTCACCGGTTTTGGCGTCCAGCGCCCACAAGCGAGCCTGTTTGTCTGTGGTAATGATGCGAGCATCACACATGCCATTTTCAGATTTGTCTGCATCAGCCACTTCATAATAGCCTACGCCACGGCAGCGGTTCCAGGCCGGACTCAGTTTTGGCTTAGGATCAAAGGTCCAGCGTTCCTCGCCCGTCTCTGCATTCAGGGCAATCACTTTGTTATGCGGAGTGCACAAATACAGCGAATCGCCCACCTGAATGGGTGTGGCCTGATCTTCGTCCGACTTGCCGGGCTCCGTGCCGGTGCGATACGTCCACGCCACTTCCAGCTGATCCACGTTGTCCGGTTTGATCTGATCAAACGGGCCGAAACGATCGCTATGGCCGGTGCGGCCGTACTGTGTCCAGCGATTATCTTTGCTATTGGCATCGCTCACCAGCGGGATGTCGTTGACAATTTTGGTGCCGTTATTCGCTGTGTTCTCAATGGTGCCTTGTGGCGAAAAGATCATCACGCCACCCACAATCAGCACCAGCAACTGCACCACAGCCGCGGGAATGGCCACGGCGCGGGTCGTTGGACGCAGACTGCGCAGCGCCAGCGCTGCGATCAGGCCCAGAACCAGAACCGGTGCCAGCCGAGGTACCAATCCCCAGAAGTCAGTGCCAACTTCGGCAAAAGCCCAGATCACGGTGCCGATAACCACCAGGAAATAAAGCCATGCGCCCGATGCTTTGGCAGCTAGCAACAACAGGCCCGCGATCACCGTCGCCGCGCCGGCGATCAGGTAATACCAGGATCCGCCCAGTGATACCAGGCGAAAACCTCCAATCAATAAGGCCAGGCCCATCAGCGCCAGCACGACGCCAAAGACACGTGGCCACCATGGCCTGTGTGTCGTGCGATTATCTGTTGACACGTTTCTTCTCCCCATTTTATTTCAAACGTCGTTTGATTATATGTCTTATATAAGACTATTCAAATGAAATACCTAATACTGTTAGGGGCATATAAGCAGCTTTGCGCGTGGCGCTTGGTCATTACTTCGATTCCTCAGGCGACTTACCGAGCTCGAGAGCGTTTGGTGCCCGATATGTCCTTTGATGCCGCAAAGTATAAGAGACATGTCAGACGCAATGCGCAAAGGCAGAATCGATTGCCCTCGTCATTACCTGTGTAAAATTGCATCTCTGCTCACAGAGAATGCCAGTTGAAATATGGCCGGCTCAACACAACTGAAATATGCACGCAACTGACTCATCCACTGATAACCTGACCTCTGATCCTGACATTACCCGCGTCCTGAAAGCGCTTAGCATGCAACGCGCCGCGTCGTGGCATCTGCCCGGCTATTTTCTGGGTATCACATATGACACGGTCGATCACGACAAGGCGACCCTGAGCATGGATCTGGAGAGCAACAAGGATGTCAACGGACAGCCACTTCCCGTTGCCCTGTGCATCATGGCCGATGTTGCCCTGGCCGCTTCCATTCGCGGAGAAGTCGGCTTCGATACGCGACTGGCCACCATCAGCGCCAAAGTCACGTTTACGGGCAGTCATGCAACGCAGCCGCTGGTCGCCAGAAGTCATTGTCGTTTTCAGTCAGATGACAATGCAATTGCCGTCAGGAATAGCGGTGTCACGATATTTTCCGGGGAAACGGAAGTCTGTTTTGCTGAAGGCAGTTTTGCAGTGCTTGAGCGTCCGGCAGATCGCCCCACTCAATCACAACCTGATCATCACCTTCTTGAGCAGATCGAGTTACTGGACGTCAATGACCTTTCCAGCCAGGAAGAAGGCGCCTATCAGCGCGCGCTCAAGGCAAAGGCTGACTGGACGAACGATAAAGCGATTGCCGAAAAGACTACATTTACCGAAATGTTCTGGGGGCTGACACCCGTCAGCGAGGGGCACACTGCGACCTGCGAAATCCATTGTGGACTGCATATTGGCAACCGGGTAGGTCACGTACAGGGTGGGGTCATGCTGGGACTGGCAATCAAGACCAGTCTGGCAACCGTCAAGGAAGGCTGGCGCATATTGGAGATCAACGCTAATTTCATTCGTCCGGGCACGGAAGGAACATTAACTGCCACGAGCCGGATTGTGAACTCAGGTCGCAGTCTTGCGCATGTGCTGTGCGAGATCAGGACAGAGACCGGCCGTCTGGTGCTTCAGGCTCAGACAACAATGATTAAACAATAAATATCCGAATAAATATCGCGGCACGTTTTTGGCGCAAGAGGTCAGATAGCAAGCGCTTGCACGACAATGCGTAGTGCATGACGATAAAAGAAAAATCACGCGAATAGAAATATGGGCGCTGACTGTGATGTCGCGCCCATCTTCTGCAGTTACCGAAAAGCGGTCCGCGCTTTAGTCGTTCTGATTCTTAAGCGATGGCTTCTTCGTAACGACGTGCCACTTCCGGCCAGTTCACAACGTTATAGAACGCAGCGATATATTCCGGACGACGGTTCTGGTATTTCAGATAGTAAGCGTGTTCCCACACGTCAAGACCCAGTATCGGTGTGTTACCGGTCATCAGCGGGCTGTCCTGGTTGGCGGTGCTTTCCACCACCAGTTTTTTCTCTGGTGTCACGCTCAGCCAGGCCCAGCCACTGCCGAAGCGGGAAATGGCAGCTTTGGTGAACGCATCCTTGAATTTGTCCAGACCACCAAGGTCAGCGTCGATCGCAGCAGCCAGCTTGCCATCGGGATTGCCGCCGCCTTCGGGAGACATGACCTGCCAGAAAAGGCTGTGATTGGCATGACCGCCACCGTTATTGCGTACGGCACCGCGGACAGATTCGGGCAGACTGTCGATATCTGCAATCAATTCTTCAACAGGAGGAGTGGGAAGCTTCGCGCCTTCCAGGGCTGCATTCAGATTATTGATGTACGTTTGATGGTGCTTGGTGTAATGAATTTCCATGGTTTGCGCATCGATGTTTGGCTCAAGCGCATCATAGGCATAGGGAAGGGCAGGTAAGGTATAGGACATGGATTGCTCCTGATGTAATGTAGTTGTGTATCGGTTAAAAGAACCGGCTCACTCACATTCAACTGCAAACGAAGGCAAGTGCCGGGCGAAATGATCTGGTAAAAAATCTGTTGAAAGCACCTTAGGCTGAATGCACGATCTGATGAACGTACGATCTGAGGAAAGCACGCTCTGGTCAATGCGCTGACATACTCCCGGTGGATCCGGCCGCGCCAAGGTTGGCGATACGGCGTGCATCACCGTCTTCAGGATGCTGGCTCAGATAGAGCGACAGTTCCGTGTAGGTACGACGACTGTGATTCTGTGCAGCCAGCTGCCAGCTTTCCGGCAGGCTTTTGTCGTTCATTGCCGCGTATAACTTTTCATGCGGTAAACACAAATGCAATCGCTGCTGGACCTGGTTTTCCAGGCTTCGGTAAGTGTCAGCAAGATTGTGATGTGCAATGACAAATGTGGCCACGCCATTTTCTGCGTCCTCTATCACACCAAAACACTCATTGGAGAGGGCAAGGGCCTGTTCATAATGGGAAATTGCCTGCTCATAGTTGCCAATGCTGAATGCGTCATTGCCGTCCTGAATGGCCTGGCGCCACTGCGACAAACTGCTTTGTGCACTGGCTGACACTGCCTTTACCTGTATTTCATTCAGCATAGCCACTCCTTGTGCGATAAAAGAACTGCCTATGCAAATAATAATCAGTTTCATTTGATATAGCAAATCACGGAACTTTTCTTGACAAGGACGATCATAAAACATATCATACGATATATCTTAAAATACAAAATCAGATACAGGAACAAAAATGAAAGACAAGATGAAAGAAAAAATCAAAGACGCTGCAATGTTTGCCAGACACGGTCATCACAAACGTGGTCATCAGCGCCATCGGCAGGAAGGTGGCTTTACGCGTGGGCGTAAATTCTCTTCAGAGGATCTGCAATTGATGGTCCTCGCGCTGCTGGAGATCCAGCCCAGCCACGGTTATGAACTGGTCAAGGAACTGGAAAGCCGGTCAGGCGGTTTCTGGAAACCCAGCCCCGGAATGGTATATCCCGCGCTGACTTATCTGCAGGAACTGGGCTTTGCCTCGGTTTCCGTAGAAAGCAACAAGAAGTCGTACGCCCTGCTACCCGACGGACTTGCCCATTTGGAAGCGCATCGTGAAGAAGCGGAAGAACTTCTTGCCATGCTTGTTCACATGGCAAGAAAAATGAAATACATACAGGGCGCCATGGCAGCAGATAACGATACAAACAGTGAAGAAGGGTGGTTGCCCGAATTCACACAGGCTCGCCTTGACCTGAAGCGCGCGCTGTTGCTCAAAAGCGAGGCAGATCCGCAGGAGCAGCGACGCATCATCGCCATTCTGAAAACCGCAGTTGAGCAGATCACTCAGAGTGTCGCTCGCAGCTGAGCGCCCAAGGCATTAGCCATATCACAATTGGAATACTTCGCAAAATGACACTAACTACCCCAACTCAATTGAATATTGAACGCGTCCGTCACACCATCAAGGCGCGGCTGCTGAAAGTGCGGCAAATCAGTCAACTCACACCGCGCATGGTGCGCGTGACGTTTCATGGCCCCGACCTTGGAGATTTCGTATCGGCGTCGTTCGACGATCACATGAAGCTTTTCTTCCCCCAGGATGGCAAGCCTGTGCTTCCCGAAAAAACACCAGAGGGCATACGCTTTCCCGCCGATGCGCCACGGCCGCCTGCCCGCGATTACACACCGCGCCGCTATCGACCCGCAGACAATGAACTGGATATCGATTTCGTTCTGCACGGAGAAGGGCCTGCGGCAACATGGGTGGCCAATGCACAAGTGGGCGACAGTCTCGCGGTGGCCGGGCCCAGAGGGTCTTTTGTCATTCCTCAGGGTTTTGACTGGCAACTGTTGATCGGCGATGAAACTGCGTTGCCAGCCATTGGCCGACGCCTTGAAGAAATGGCCCCGGGTGCGCAGGTTCACGTTATTGCCCTGGTTGAAGATGCCTCAGAAGAGCAGGTATTTCAAACACAGGCAGACGTGCATATCACCTGGTTACATCGCAAGCAATCACAGGTGCAATCGGAAGAGACATCGCCATCACAAGCGCAACCTCAATCAGCCGGGCAACTGCAATCGCGAGTGCAATCTCAGCCATTGGTCGACGCAGTTCACCGTTTTGCCTTCCCCGCAGGCGATGGCTTTATCTGGGGTGGCGGTGAAGCCGCTCAAATGCGCGCCATCACGCAGTTCCTGCTGGATGAGAAAGGAATCGATAAATCCCGAGTTCGGGTCAGCAATTACTGGAAGCAGGGCAGCGCACAAGAGTAATACATAGGTCCAACGCAGTTGCAGTTCGGCGACATTGCAGATGCAATGCCGCCTCTTACTTGCCAAACCTAACGTGCCCCACCTAAAGTGCCACACCTAACGCGTCACTCCTAAAGTGCCACACCTAACGCGTCACTCCTAACGCGTCACATCTGTCGCGTCACATCTAACGCGCAAATCGCCGAGACCCTGCAACGCAGGCAATCACGGCAACGGTCACCGCCAGCATCAGCCCGCTTACCGGCTCGTGTAACAGGGTTGCAGCCAGGGCCAGACCAAAGAACGGCTGCAGCAATTGCAATTGGCCAACGGCAGCAATGCCGCCCTGGGCCAGGCCGCGATACCAGAAGACAAAGCCAATCAGCATACTGAACAGCGACACATAAGCCAGCCCGGCCCACGCGGGGGCATGAACATTGGCAAAGGTGGCCGGCATGGTAAAGAGTGTCAGCACCAGCATGAATGGCAATGAAATCAGCAAGGCCCAGCAAATCACCTGCCAGCCGCCGAGGCTGCGTGAAAGCGTTGCCCCTTCCGCGTAGCCCAGACCACAAACGATGATTGCAGCCAGCATAAGCAGATCGCCCGTCAATGACGCGTTCAATCCCTGAGATGCGGCAAACCCTGCCACCAGCAGACTGCCCAGCAGGGAGAAAAACCAGAAGGCCGGGCGCGGCCGCTCACCACCCCGGACCACGGCAAAGATTGCAGTCGCAAGCGGCAGCAGTCCGATAAACACGATGGAATGCGCTGAGGTCACATGTTGCAAAGCCAGTGCCGTGAGCAAAGGAAACCCCACCACCACGCCCAGTGACACAATAACCAGCGCTTTGATCTGCGCACGCGCGGGCCGCGGCTGTCGCACGAGCAAAAGTAAAACCAGTGCCAGCACACCGGCAATCGCTGCACGCAATGCCGTCAGAAACACGGGATCAAAATCCATGACGGCAAGTCGGGTTGCGGGCAGAGAGCCGCTGAAAATTAAAACGCCTACGAATCCATTCAGCCATCCACTCAGTGAACCGGCCTGTCCCTGCTGATGCATTATTTCACCTGTAAACATCATTCATTGATTGCGCAATCTTAGACCTCTATAATCATGACAATCAAGTTATTGTAATGCATACATCCTGTAATGGCGCGTTTAAGATACAAATCATTTGTGGATCGCTTTGCGCACGAGATCCGTTCCGGAAGACTGGCTCCCGGCACGCGGCTACCCACGCATAGGCAGCTGGCCGCTCGCGAAGGCATGTCGCTGGTGACGGCGACGCGTGTCTACGCCGAACTGGAAGCCATGGGATTGGTGAGCGGTGAAACCGGGCGCGGCACCTTCGTTCGGGAAATCGCATTGCCGGCGGGACACGGCGTTGACCAGCATGTCGTGGCCGCTGAGATGATCGATCTGAATTTCAATTATCCGTCGCTGCCGCGCCAGGCCGAGTTGCTTCGCAATGCACTGCGCCAGATGTCCGCATCCGGCGATCTGGAATCGCTGCTGCGCTATCAGCCGCATGGTGGACGCTTGCACGAACGTGCCATCATGGCCCGGTATCTTGAGACCCGCGGTATTGAACGCTCCGCAGAACAGATTCTGATCGTCAATGGCGCCCAGGACGGTCTGGCAATGACATTGATGGCGTGCCTGAAGCCAGGTGACGTTGTTGCAGTGGATGCGCTTACCTATCCGGGCTTTCGTGTGCTTGCCGATATGCTGCATCTGGAACTGGTGCCGCTACCTGCTGCCAATCACAGTCCTGATATTGATGTGCTTGATAAGCTGTGTCGTCAGCGTCGGGTACGTGCCATTTACACCATGCCGACCATGAACAATCCCCTGGGATGGGTCACAAGCACAGAAAAAAGACAGGAATTGATAGCGGTGGCGCACGCGCATGATCTGTTGATCATTGAGGATGGCGCGTACTCATTCCTGATCGAAAATGCACCGCCGCCCATCGTCCAAATGGCGCCGGATATCACAATCTACATAACGGGATTCTCCAAAAACGTGGCTGCCGGCCTGCGTCTTGGATTGATCGTGGCCCCGCAAGCGCGCGTCGCGTCGCTGGAGCGCGCCATTCGCGCAACCACCTGGAGCACGCCGGGAGTCATGAGTGCAATGACAACAGAATGGATTCGCGATGGCACCGTCGCCCAGCTGGAACAGGAGAAACGTGAAGATGCCGCGCAACGCCAACGCATGGCGCGGGCTGCGCTTGACGGTATTGCGTGTGTTGGTCACCCCAATTCCTACTTTCTCTGGATTCCTCTGCCACAGGAGGTTCGCGCCGATCAGATCGCGATGTCGCTGATGCGGGCGCAGATATCCGTTTCCACTGCAGAACCCTTTGCCACTACAGCCCACATTCCTCATGCCATTCGGCTGGCCCTGGGTTCCGTATCGCTGGACATATTGCAAACGGCATTAACGCAGGTTCACACCACGCTGACGGAATACATCTGAATCAGCATGGTACTCAGATTCAACCCATGC
Organism: Pseudomonadota bacterium; assembly: GCA_023422555.1. Classification (GTDB taxonomy): domain Bacteria; phylum Pseudomonadota; class Gammaproteobacteria; order Burkholderiales; family Burkholderiaceae_B; genus Advenella. The sequence continues at coordinate 10,312 of JAFAGQ010000153.1, read as the reverse complement.
CCTTGATCAAATCACCGCTTCAATCAGAAACGGCCCCTTGCGTCCAATAGCGCTGCGCAGTACATCGCACAAGGCTTCGCATGTCTCTACCCGCGCGGCCTCGACACCTGCTGCGTTTGCCATATGTACCCAGTCAAAGGCGGGGTTATCAAGATCCAGCATGCGATGCGCGTTGCGTCCGGGCTCGCCGGCGCCAACCTGTTTGAATTCATTATGCAATATGGCATAACTGCGATTGGCAAACACCACGGTCACCACGTCCAGCTGCTCGCGTGCCTGGGTCCACAAGGCTTGCAGGGTGTACATGCCGCTGCCATCCGCCTGCATCAATACAACCTTGCGATCCGGGCAGGCAACAGCGGCGCCGGTCGCCAGCGGAATCCCAATGCCAATGGCCCCGCCGGTAATCTGCAGAAAATCGTGAGGTGCAGATTCAAAGGTCGACTTGAACGAATCACGGCCGGACGTAACCGACTCATCGCAGACAATGGCATTATCGGGCAGCAGACTGCCAATGGCACGGATCACCGCCGCAGCGTCCAGCTTGCCCGTTGGCAGGCCGATATCCTTGCGTTCCGCAATCAGCGAGATGGGTCCTTGCGTTGCACCCACGGCCTCTGCGAGCGCTTCCAGTGCTTGTGGCAGATCATCTTCAGGACGCGTCAGTTCAATACGTTTGCAATTTTCCGGTACCAGCTCGCCTGGCTTGCCCGGATAGGCAAAGAACGCGACGGGCGTTTTTGCCCCAACAAGAATCAACTGTTCAGTACCTGCCAGCGCCTTGAGCGCCAGATCCACGCTGAACGGGACGCGATCAATTTTGACACGTCCGGCGCCGCGTTCGATGCGACCATTGGACTGTTGCGCCATGAGCCTTGCGCCTGTGCGCTCGGCAATTCTGGCTGCCGTCTCCAGCGCTTTGCTTCTCAATGCCTTCCCGGACAGCAGAATCACTGTATTACGACCGTTATTCAGCGCTTCTGTCGCGGCTTTCAGTGCCTCTGGCGAGACGCTGGTTCGTTCTATCGGCGCTGCCATCTGCACCGGGGTTGTGGTTTCCGTCCATGCTGCATCAGCTGGAAGAATCAATGTCGCCACACCACCAAGTCCGCTATTGGCCGCATGCACTGCGGCCGCCGCGGCACCCGTTACATCATCAGCGGATGCGATCCGTCTGACCCAGTCAGACATGGGCGTTGCCAGGCTTTCGATATCGCTGGTCAGTGGCGCGTCGTATTGCAGATGGTAGCTCGCGTGATCGCCCACCACATTGACCATCGGCGTATGGGCGCGGCGCGCATTATGCATATTGGCCAGCCCGTTGGCCATGCCAGGACCGCAGTGAAGCAGGGTGGCCGCCGGCTTGTCGGCCATGCGCGCATATCCGTCGGCGGCACCAGTGACAACGCCTTCAAAAACGCCCAATACACAGCGCATCTTTGGCTTTCTGTCCAGCGCTGCCACAAAATGCATTTCCGAGGTGCCCGGGTTGGCAAAACAAACGTCGATATCATTGGCCAGCAAAGTATCGCAAAGACTGTCAGCTCCATTCATAACGCAAAAAACCTTCTTGTTTATGTTCCTTAACAGGAACGGATTAAATGTAAAATCTGTCGGTTGCAGGACCGGTCCGGGCAAATGGCATCACAATTGTCTTCACTATAGTGATGCCTATGCCAACCGAATGACTATGGCAATCGCAATGACTATGCCGACTGTAATGACTAAAACAATGCCATCGACTGGTCCCGATCAGGTGTTATTTCCCCTGAATATTCTTGTCCTTGATCAGTTTGCTCCAGCGCTCACGTTCCGTTTTCTCGAAAGCAACCAGATCATTGCCGAAAAGCGTGCCGGGCTGTGCGCTGGTCTGCTGAAGCTTCTCTTTAAACGCAGCGGAACCCAGCACTTTTTTTGCAGCATCTGTCAGTTTTTGCATGGCTTCAGGTGGCGTGCCGGCAGGCGCGTACAAAGCAAACCAGGCATTCACATCAAAGTCCGGCAGGCCTGACTCGGCCACAGTGGGCACGTCAGGCAGCGAAGGATCGCGTTTGGAGCCGGTCACCGCAATGGCTCGAACTTTTGAGCCGTCTTTCACTTGTGATAATGTGCTTGGAAGGTTATCCATCAGAATGTCGACCTGTCCGCCGATGAGTGCCGGCATGGAGCCAGAGACGCCCTTGAATGGCACATGAAGCATTTTGATGCCCGCGGCATCCTCCAGATAAGCACCCGTCAGATGTACAGAGGAACCGACACCCGGTGAGGCATAGGTCAGCGGCTTGTCCCCGGCCGCTTTTGCCCGGGCAATCAGATCCTTCAATGTCTTGACATCAGACTTGGCATTTACCGCGATCACGTTTGGCGTTGTGCCAGCCAGCGCGATGGGTGCAAAATCCTTTTCGGGATTAAAAGGCATGTCCTTGTAAAGAAACTGATTGATGGTCTGTGTGCCCACGGTTCCCAGCCCAATGGTATAGCCATCGGGCTTTGCCCGTGACAGCGCACCCATGCCTACGTTGCCACCCGCGCCCGCGCGGTTTTCTGCCACCACTGTCTGACCCAGTTCCTTTTCCAGCGCCTGCGCGACATGGCGCGCGATAATATCCGTTGTACCCGCTGGCGGGAAGGGAATAATCAGCGTAACGGGTCGTTCAGGATACCCTGCGGCATGCGCAATCTGCGACGCGGCACAAATGGCAAAGGTGGATAATGCAACTGTGATCTGCGTCAACTTCGATATCAGGGTCATGCCTCTCTCCTTATTGTTGGGTGTAGATACCGCTATGTCTCAGGTTTATTGGATTTACTCTGCCTTGCCGTAACCGCCTCCGCCCGGTGTTTCTATCACAAACACATCACCTGCACGCAGCTCGGCACTGTCCTGTGGTCCCAGTTCCGTAATGGAACCATCGCTGCGTTCAATATAGTTTCTGCCGGTTTTTCCGGGTTCTCCACCCTTCAGACCAAAAGGCGCATACTTGCGATTATTCGACAGTATGGCAGCCGTCATGGGCTCCAGGAACCGCATACGCCTGACGCCTCCGTGACCGCCATGCCATTTGCCACGTCCACCGGAATCAGGTCGAACCGCATAGGATTCCAGGCGAACCGGGAAGCGCAATTCCAGCACCTCGGGGTCAGTCAGCCGCGAATTGGTCATATGAGCCTGAACCAGTGAGGTTCCATCAAAACCTTCTTCGTCCGAATCCAGACGCACCGGACCCGCTCCTGTGCCGCCCGATACCGTTTCGTAATACTGATATCTCGCATTGCCGAACGTGAAATTGTTCATGGTGCCCTGGCTGGCAGCCAGCACGCCCAGCGCACCATACAGCGCATTCACAATACACATGGACGTTTCCACATTCCCTGCAACCACTGACGCAGGCGGCTCAGGATTGAGCATGGAGGCCTGCGGTATCACAATATTGATCGGCTTCAGACAACCCGCATTCAGCGGGATCTCGTCATTGACCAGTGTACGGAATACGTATAGCACGGCTGCCACGGCAATGGAAGCCGGTGCGTTGAAATTATTGCTCAGCTGCGGTGAAGACCCCGTGAAATCAACGGTGACTGATTGCCGGTCATCATGAATCCTGATCGCGACCTTGATGCTCGCGCCATTGTCCAGATCATAGGTGTAGTTGCCATCCTTGAGCAGCGGAATGACGCGTCGCACCGATGCTTCAGCATTGTCCTGCACGTGCTGCATATATGCCTGCACCACTTCCAGCCCAAAGTTATCACACATGGCATGCAGTTCGCGGACACCTTTCTGGTTCGCAGCGATCTGCGCCTGCAGGTCGGCCAGATTCTGGTCCGGATTGCGGGCTGGGTATTTGCCGGATGTCAGAATGGCGCGCGCCTCCTGCTCGCGGAACTGGCCGTTGCGCACCAGCTGGAAGTTGGTGAACAGAACACCTTCCTGGTCGATAGTGGTCGAATCCGGCGGCATGGAGCCCGGAGTCAGGCCCCCAACATCGGCATGATGACCACGAGAGCCAACATAGAAAATGATCTGTCTGCCATCGCGATCAAACACAGGTGTGATAACCGTAATATCGGGCAGGTGAGTACCACCGTGGTAAGGATCATTCACCACATAGGCATCACCCGGATGCATGTTGCCGGCATTCTCGCGCATCACCGTTTTGATGGATTCGCTCATGGAGCCCAGATGGACCGGCATATGCGGCGCATTGGCAATCAGATTGCCATCGGCATCAAAAATCGCGCAGGAAAAGTCCAGACGCTCCTTGATGTTCACGGAGTAGGCCGTATTCTGCAGGCTCAGACCCATCTGATCGGCAATGGACATGAACAGATTGTTGAACACTTCCAGCATCACCGGATCTGCTTCTGTGGACGCAGCCAGCGTATTGCGTAGCGGTACTTCGCGTGTCAGGATCAGATGGTTGCGGGCATTGAGCGTGACAGCCCAGCCATCTTCCACAATCGTCGTCTGGTTTGGCTCTGAAATAATGGCAGGGCCTGTCACCACATCGCCGGCCTGCAGCGCTTCGCGTCGATAGACGGGCGCCTTATGCCACTTGCCATTACTGTACATATCACGAGTGCCATCTGCCGAGGGTGGCGATTGATTTTGTCTGGATATGGTTTCTTCGTCGATTTTTGAACCCGCGATCACCGCTTCTACCAGCAACGATTCCACCACCAGCGGCCGATCCTGAATCAGGAAGGAATAGCGCTGTCGGTACTGTTCATCAAAGGCAGCCTGCATCTCATCCGCACTGGCAAAGTCCACTTCCAGTGCACTGTCAGTGCCCTGGTATTTGAGTTGCACCCGCGTATTGCGTCCAATTTGCATATTGGTGGTCAGGCGTGTCGCCAGTTCGGCGCTGGCCTGTTCGCCCAGTTCCTCGCTCAACTGTTCAAGTTCGCCCATCAGGTCCTGATGCAGCGGCTTTTCCACTGTCTGCTGGCGAATGGCGACCTGATCGGCCAATCCCATGCCATAAGCAGACAAAACGCCACCCAGAGGATGGGCAAATACAGTTGTCATGCCCAGGGCATCGGCAACCAGGCAGGCGTGCTGACCGCCCGCGCCTCCAAATGTCGTGAGGGTATAGCGCGTGACATCATGGCCTTGCTGAACAGAAATACGCTTGATCGCTTCGGCCATATTCTGCACGCCAATGGCCAGAAAACCGGCAGCCAGCTCTTCAGGTTTGACCGGTTTACCGGTGGCGTTTTCCACTTCCTGGCTCAGCGCCTGGAATTTCTCCCTGACGATTTCGGCATCCAGCGTCTGATCGCCCTGAGGACCGAAAACGGCTGGGAAGTAATCCGGCTGGATCTTGCCGAGCATGACATTGCAGTCAGTAATTGTTAGCGGTCCATTCTTGCGATACGACGCCGGGCCGGGGCTGGCGCCAGCGGAGTCGGGTCCGACACGCAATCGGGCGCCATCAAAATGCAGAATGGACCCGCCACCAGCCGCGACGGTATGAATGCGCATCATGGGTGTGCGCATGCGCACGCCGGCAACGGACGTCTCATAATCACGTTCGTAAACCCCGGAAAAATGCGAAACATCGGTTGACGTACCGCCCATGTCAAAGCCGATAATCTTGTTATATCCAGCCTGCTCGCTGCTGCGCGCCATACCCACAATGCCGCCGGCCGGCCCGGAAAGAATGGCATCCTTACCGCGGAAGCGATGCGCATCAGACAGGCCGCCGGAAGACTGCATAAACATGAGATTGACGCCCGGCAGCTGGGAGGCGACCCGATCCACGTAGCGACGCAGGATAGGAGACAGATACGCGTCAACGACCGTCGTGTCGCCACGCGAAACGAATTTGATCAGCGGGTTCACATCATGTGACGCAGAAATCTGCGTGAAGCCGACTTCCTGCGCCAGCGCCGCGGCCCGTTTTTCATGGGCGGGGTTGCGCCAGGCATGCATGAACACAATCGCAATACTGCGAAAGCCCTGATCGTAGGCCGTCTGCAATTGCGTTCTGAGCGCGCTGTCGTCTATATCGGCGACGACCTCACCCGCAGCGTCCATTCGCTCACTGGTTTCGATCACCTCTTCATACAGCATCTCGGGCAGAACAATATGACGATCGAACAGGCGCGGACGGTTCTGGTAGGCGATACGCAGGGCGTCGGCAAATCCTTGTGTAGTCAGAAAAACAACACGTTCTCCTTTGCGCTCCAATAGTGCATTAGTGGCGACAGTGGTCCCCATTTTGACGCATTCGATCTTTTCAACAGGGATGGGTTCAGGCTCGGGAACGTTCAGCAGATTCCTGATGCCCTCGATGGCAGCGTCTTCGTAATGCTCGGGATTCTCCGAAAGCAGTTTTCTGGTCAACAGTTTTTTTTGCGGTGTGATTGCAACGATATCGGTAAAGGTACCTCCACGGTCTACCCAGAACTGCCACTTGCTCATGCTATGTAATTCCTGTCTCTGTCTGATTAAAATCCATGTGCGACCCCTGTCGGTTTTCTCCGATCAGTCTTTGTGATTGCACATGACATACTTCGTCTGTGATTATTGCGGGCGCAATATAAGTGATATAAGTGTATCAGCAAGTGATCAGCACAAGTCGTGCCAGATTGCATTGTTCAGTTCAACATTCTTCGCATTGATCGCCTTGGCCCTACCCCAGTCCGTGCATCTGCGCTTACCCCTCTTAACTGTCGATTCTACTTCTTGATCGCCAACAGTCCATTCTCCGTCGCGCTCCTTCTCCTGCGCTTCTTATTTGCTCTTCGATTCTTTTGGCCGCCGCCCCGTTCCGGTGCACCGCTTATCAGTGTTTTCCCTTTCTGCGAAATTCTTCCCGTGCCTTCAGTCCCAAAATCTTATATTCTCTGAAATACGACAGCCTTCGGGCTGACATCCATCATTATTACCGGTCGCTGGTTGCCCTGGGGATAGAGGTAGCCGGCAACCCAGTAACCTTATTTCTTATTTGTAAGGACACTCCATGAATAATAAAGCCCTGGCCCTGACCGCACTTGCTTCTGCGCTTTTTGGCGTGAACGCCTTCGCCGCCACGCAATGGGATCTGCCCACCGCCTACCCGGACTCCAATTTCCACACGGAAATCGATAATAAATTTGCCAAAGCCGTGTCAGACGCGACAAATGGCGAATTCAAGATCACCATTCATTCCAATGCGTCGCTGTTCAAGGCGCCGGAAATCAAGCGGGCAGTGCAGGGCAATCAGGCTCAGGCCGGCGAAATTTTGCTGAGCAACTTCGCCAACGAAGACCCCATCTATGAACTGGACGGCCTGCCATTTCTGGCTACCGGCTATGAGCAGGCCTGGAAACTCTATCAGGCCCAGAAGCCTTATCTGGAAAAGAAACTGGCCTCGCAGGGCATGAAGCTGCTGTACGCCGTGGCCTGGCCTCCTCAGGGCATCTATACCAATAAAACGCTGAACACTATCGAGGATATGAAAGGCCTCAAATGGCGCGCCTACAGTCCGGTCACCTCCAAAATCGCTCAGGCAGTGGGCGCTCATCCGGTAACGATTCAGCAGGCCGAGCTGTCACAGGCCCTGGCGACGGGTGTGGTGGATTCTTATATGTCCTCAGGCTCTACCGGGTACGATACCAAAACCTATGAGTATCTTAAAAAACTGTATGACACGCAGGCCTGGCTGCCCAAAAATGCCGTGATCGTGAACAAACGTGCCTTTGACGCGCTCAATGACAAAGAGCGCAAGGCCTTGCTGGATGCGGCTGCCGAAGCCGAGAAAAGTGGCTGGGCGCTGTCTCAGGAAAAAACCAAATGGTATAACGAGCAGCTTGAAAAGAACGGCACGAAAGTTATCACACCGTCTGCTGAACTCGTGGCTGGTCTGACGAAAATCGGCGAAAGCATGATTGCAGACTGGACCAAAAAAGCGGGTGCTGATGGTGAGCAACTGCTGAAAGACTACAAGTCAAAATGAGACGGTTTCTAGACGCTTTGTATGAAGGAGCAGGCTGGCTTGCCGGCCTGTTCATGATTGGCATTCTGGTGTTTGTGCTCTGGTCCATTATCATCCGGCAGATGGGAACCAATTTCCCTGGTCTGGATGCCTATGCCGGCTATTCCATGGCGGCAGCGGGTTTCCTGGCACTAGCCAGTACCTTCCGCAAGAATGAGCATATCCGGGTCACCCTGATCCTGTCCGCACTCAAACCTGCAGGTCGTCATTACCTGAATCTATTCACACTTGTCATCGCCATCATTCTCTCGGGTGCGCTAGCGTGGTTCAGTATCAAACTTGTGATGGATTCGTACAGCTATAACGACCTGTCTACGGGGGAAGACGCTACGCCGTTATGGATACCACAGCTGGGTATGGCAGTGGGTTGCGTGCTTTTCTGCATCGCCATTGCAGATGAATTTGTCAGCTCGCTGAGAAAAGGTTACTCCAGTACAGAGGAAGAACCTGTCTCCATGCAGACCTGAATCCCGACGTCGCCGTGAACCGTCCGTGTTGACGCGGCCGGCCTGGCTTACGTCATATTTGCGCAGTCATGCGCGGAAAGTATTATGAATGATTCACTTGTCATTATTGTCCTGCTGATATCCATCTTTGGCTTTCTGGGTGCGGGCGTCTGGGTCGGACTCACACTGTCAGGTTGTGCCTGGCTCACCATGGCGCTGTTTTCCTCCAGACCAGCGGGCGACGCCATGTCCCTGACCATCTGGGGCGCGGCGTCCAGCTGGACACTGACCGCATTGCCACTCTTTCTGTGGATGGGCGAAATCCTGTTCCGCTCGCGCCTGTCCACCGATCTGTTCCGGGGACTGGCGCCGTGGCTCAATCGTTTGCCGGGTAAATTGCTGCACACCAATATTATTGGCTGCGCCATTTTCGCGGCCGTCTCTGGTTCGTCAGCTGCGACCTGCGCAACCATCGGGAAAATGACCATTCCCGAACTCAAACGTCGCGGGTATCCCGATGATCAGGTGCTGGGAACCTTGTCTGGTGCGGGCACGCTTGGACTGCTGATCCCGCCGTCCATCATCATGATTGTGTATGGCGTTGCCGCCAATGTGTCCATCTCGCGTCTGTTTATTGCAGGTGTGGTTCCGGGGATTCTGCTGGCCGGCCTGTTCATGGGCTACATCATCGTCTGGTCGCTGCTGCACCCAGGCGCCATCCCCAAAGAAGAAAGTAAACTCACCTTCAGCCAAAAAATCGCCGAGTCGCGCTATCTGATTCCGGTCGTCCTGCTTATCGTTGGGGTGCTGGGCTCTATCTATACCGGTATTGCAACGGCAACCGAAGCGGCAGCCGTGGGTGTGGTGGGTTCCTTTATTCTTTCCCTGCTGCAGGGATCCATGAACTGGACCACATTCAAGGAGTCACTGCTGGGGGCAACGCGCCTTTACTGCATGATTGCCCTGATTCTTGCCGGTGCGCAGTTTCTTACGCTGGCCATGGGCTATATCGGACTGCCGCGCTCGCTTGCCGAATGGATCGCTTCGCTGGGACTGTCACAGTTCGGCCTTGTTCTTGCACTCATGGTCTTCTTTATTATCCTGGGCTGCTTTCTTGACGGTATTTCAATGGTGGTCCTTACGATTGGCGTGCTTCTGCCCACCGTACAGGCAGCGGGGCTGGATCTGGTCTGGCTTGGCATCTTCCTGATCTTTGTCATCGAGATGGCGCAAATCACCCCACCCGTAGGCTTTAACCTGTTTGTCCTGTCGGGCATGACCAAGAAGGAATTGCCTTATATTGCAAGGGTATCGTTGCCGATGTTCTGCCTGATGATTGTCGGTGTGCTGATTATTTACTGGCTACCGGAATTGGTGCTGTGGTTGCCGCAGAATGTCAGATAAACAAGGGGCGTCGTAATTGACGCCCTTATTTTTTTGGTGCGCACCTTTATCGTTCTGTAAATCCGGTGAGCGGATATGTCCGCGAGTCACAAATGAATCGCAAAATTCGTGATCATCGGAAAAAATAATTCCAAAACACACAAAATTACTTTGTGTGTGAATGTAATAATTCGTTTTTATATTTATTACATACCCCTCTATTACGACTGAAATATCGTCAAGTCAGACAAATTTTGTAAGATTCTCCTGACCCTTCCTGATGGTCGCTAGGGTTTTCACTAGTCTCAATATGATTTTTAATGTGTAACGTGTAGCGAAATGCACAAGTTGTGTGATCAGTAAACGTAATTGATATTGCAGACGTCATACAGATTTCACAATGCTTGTTTAGGATAGCCGGGGTACATGAAGACATTTGATGAATTGTTCTCTGCGTTCAGTGAAGAAAATGGTGGCGAAAATCTTGAATATGATGCCGCC
>JAFAGQ010000123.1 GCA_023422555.1 Pseudomonadota bacterium | reverse complement strand
GGTCGCGCCTCTGCAAATGTGGGTACTGGGAAAAATCACAAATGCGGATCAGAGTCTGGTTTCCAGTCTTAATATCGCTGCCTTTAACCTGGGGAATGCGCTGGGCGCGTGGGCGGGTGGTGTCGTGATCGCGCAAAACGGCGGTCTGCCGTGGATTCCTTTTGTCGCTGCCGCCATGCCTGTTGCAAGTCTGCTGATTGCTGTTCTGACCATGCGCTCGGAAAAGCCTGCTATCCCGGCAGTCGCAGCGTGCGCACAGAGCTGATCGCCTTGCGGCCAGCCGACCATTGATGAATCAATCTGTTCCGTGAATAGCGGCCGGTAGCGTATCAATGACCTGCGCGACCGATTCCCGCAACCATCGATTCATTTGTGAATATTCATTTTTCTCGCTCCACTCCATGACCATATTCGCCTGCCTGAGCACCCTGGGCAGGCGAATCTGTGTCAGATCGAAGTACTCCTGATACTTTCTTGCGATCCGGCCTGGCATGGTTGTCGCGTAGTCCGTTTCCAGCAGAAATATCGGCGCCAGCCCGAAATTCGATACGTAGGCTGTAAACGGCATTTCGGAATTGATATCATCCAGCGCACGCGTGAAATTGGTCTCCCGACCATACATATGCGAGAAAGCCAGCCATTTGATCGACGCCAGATCCGATAACGCAAGTTCTCGCCGATTTGCCAGCTGATGCCTGGAAGAAACGACACAGACTCGTTCATCTTCAAAAAGCAGGGTATGCCGAAACCGCGATGCCGGCGGCTGAAACAGCCCGATAGCCAGATCCATGGTTTCCGACTCCAGATCGTCTGGCACAAAATCGCCATGGACCGGCTGAAAACGCACGGTAAGCTGCGGCGCCGCCTGCTGGAGGATGCGTGTCAGTGGCGCCGCGATAAGCAATTCGATATGGGCTGCCGCACCAATGCTGACAACCCCCGTCAGTAACGACGGTGTGAACGGTCGGCTGCTGCCAGCCGCGTGCTCCAGGGCCTGCAGGGCTCCATGGGACGACTGATGTAAATGTACGGCGCGCTCTGTGGGCACCAGTCGCTTTTTGATGACAACAAAAAGCGGATCATCCAGGACGACGCGCAGTCGTGCCAGCTCCCGACTGATGGCAGGCTGACTTTTATGCAGGCGCCGGGCAGACTCTGTCACACTGCCCGTCTGCATGAGCGAATCAAACGTGATCAACTGGCTCAGATTCAGGCGTCGCAAGGCCGGAAACGGGCTGCCAGATTGCAAAGGACGATTATCCATACCATTTTTGATATGCAAATAATGATAATAAATCATTATTGAAATATTAGCCAGATTGTTAGAATGGGCTCGGTCGTGCTTAAACGCACTGCCTTAAGCACTGTCATTTGGGCTGCGATGCGCCCCTGTCATTCCAGATCTGCGTCGCGATGTCAACTCACCAGTCGGTGCCAAATAAATTTCAACCATCATAATGGAACATGACATGAGACAAAAAATGGGTTCGTACACAACATTTATAGCTGCTGCCGTTTTTGCCGTAACGCCGGTGCAGGCTGCCGACTTTCCGGAACGCACGATTTCGATTGTGGTCCCCTTCCCCGCAGGCGGCACACCCGATATCCTTGCCAGGATCATGGGCGAAAAAGCTGCTGCGCAGCTGAAACAATCGGTTGTTGTTGAGAACAAGGCCGGTGCTGGTGGTTCGATTGGCGTACAGTCGGTGTCGCGCTCGAAAAATGACGGATATACACTTGTGATGTGCGCCTATGGTTGCGCCGTCGCACCTTCACTGTACAAGCCAGCCCCATACAACATCAAAACGCAATTTTCTCCTGTCGTCATGGTGGGCACCGTTCCCAGCGTTCTGGTCACCAATCCGAAAAAAATTACGGCAGGCTCCGTGAAAGAATTTATCGAGTATGCAAAAGCCAATCCTGGCAAAATCAATGCTGCCTCTTCCGGCATCGGAGGATCGGCGCATATCGGTATTGAAATGCTGAAACGCGAAGCGGGCATTGATATCGCACATATTCCGTATAAAGGTGCCGGACAGGTGGCAGGCGATCTGCTGGGTGGTCAGGTGGATATGTACTTTGACAATCTGCCGGCATCGCTGGCCAACATCAAAAGTGGCAGACTGAACGCCCTGGCCGTCGCCAGCAAGAAACGTTCTCCCGCAATCCCGGATGTGCCAACGTTTGCAGAAGCCGGTTATCCAAATATGCTGATTACACCCTGGTTTGGCTTGCTGGCCCCTGCAGGCACGCCTCAGGAAAACATCAACAAACTCAACGAGGCATTCAATACCGCGCTCAAGGATCCCGAGGTCCAGAAAAAATTTACAGAACTGGGCGTTGATATTGCCGGTGGATCTCCCGAACAGCTTGCGCAGTTTCTGGATTCGGAGACAGATAACATCGCAAAACTGATCAAGGAAAACAATATTACCGCCAAGTAAACACAATCCGCCACAAGCGCGCCGCTGTATCTATCACACAATACCAGGACATGAACTCAGACCGGAAACCTCCTATTGCGTTACGAGATATGGGCTCGTTTCATATTGGCGGACGTACCGTCCGGCTATCGGATCAGCCCGCGTTTCAACGGGTCATGAGTGCAGGAGGCGAGCCTGTCAGCATCAATCTGAACGGCACCTATGCGGTCGAGCAAATGTACGTGCAGTATTTTTTGCCCGATAAGTCGAACGGCAAAGGACCGCTGGTCTTCTGGCATGGCGGCGGCATGACCGGTGCTGCATGGGAGACCACACCGGATGGCCGCGAAGGCTGGGCCAATTATTTCATTCGTCATGGATGGGATGTCTACCTATGCGACGCGGTGGAAAGGGGGCGCTCCGGCTTTGCGCCCTTCCCCGAAATCTGGCCCGAAAAACCCGTCACCCAGACGGTCAATGATATTTTCAGCCGATTTCGCATAGGCAGAGATGCAGACAGTT
>JAFAGQ010000100.1 GCA_023422555.1 Pseudomonadota bacterium | reverse complement strand
CCGGCAGAGCGGGACAGGGTAAATGGGCGTGAAACACTCATTCGGAATCTCCAAGTAACATGGCATCAATGCCATCACACAAAACATGAAGCGCCAGCGCGTGCACTTCCTGGATACGCATGGTCCGATCATGCGGTACGCAAAGATGTACATCCTGATCGGTCAGCAGACCCGTCACAGTGCCACCTTTCTTGCCGGTAAAGGCAATGACGTGCATTTCCCGTTCGTGGGCCGCACGGATCGCCTTGATCACGTTGGCAGAATTGCCGCTGGTGGTGAAAGCGACAAGGACATCGCCCGGCTGTCCGAGCGCCTGAACCTGTCGTTCAAAAATATTGTCAAAACCGTAGTCATTGCCAACGGCCGTGAGGATGGACGTATCGGTGTTGAGCGCAATGCCCGCAAACGGAATGCGGTCGCGTTCAAAGCGGCCGACCAGTTCGGCAATGAAATGCTGGGCGTCAGCAGCCGAGCCGCCGTTACCGCAGGCCAGCACCTTGCCGTTATTGCCGATGGTATTGACCAGCATGTCGATGGCGGCGGCAAGGGGAGCCGCCAGCACCTCGTGGCTTTGCGTGACCACGCGGGCCGAATCATCGAAGTGATAAGAAATACGGGAAGAAATGTCCATTGCGTTATTATCGCACGTTTCAAAAAAACCGCATGACGAGCCGGGCCTGATTTTGCCTGTAAGCCGGGCCGATATCGGGTTCCGGGCGGGTCGCAAAACCGATTGTAATGGTTTTATCGCCTTAGAAGACGCCCTGCAGCCATTGCATGGTGTCTCCGTCTATGCAAATGGCATCGAACCGGCAGTGCGGAATGGTTCCCGCAAAGCCCAGTCTGGCCAGCGAGGACAGGTGCCAGGCGGCGGCGAGTCTGATGCGTTGCTGCTTGGCCGGTGTGATGCTGGCCGCTGCCGTGCCGTGGGTTTGTCGGCGGCGATGGCGGATTTCAACGATAACCAGCGTGCGCTCATCTGCGCGAAAGACCGCGTCCAGTTCACCGAAAGGGCAGCTCAGATTGCACGCAAGCAGCACCAGGCCACGCGTTTGCAGCCATTCGACCGCCCGCTGTTCGGCCTCCAGACCGGCGCGTTGGGTGGGTGACAGCCGGAGGTCCGGTGAGTGGGTTTGCGACCGGCCTGTGCACGACGCAGCCCCCCTTCGCCTGCGTTTCCGGGCTTTGCGCTGGGCGAGGTTTGCCAGCGCAAACGTAGCAGGCGTTATGGTCGGTGAATGCGCCGTGACTGACGGCTGCGCAGAAGGTGGCAACTGTGCTGTGGGCGGTAAATTCGCTTGCGGTGGTAAAGAGACGGGCGCGGTCATGATGTATGGGACGGGGTGGACACGCTGATATCGTAAATAAAGATCCACGCATTGGGTAGATCGGAGAATACGGTCAGGGGGGCTGACCGCCCGCTCGCCAGCCTCGAGTCACAGTTCCGCCCTCAAGCTACAGCCACAGCCTCAATTCAGACGCCAGACCGCGGGCGCCGTGCTGCGAACACTTCACTCGCCAGAGGCCGAACGCCCACCAGCCAGCGTGCACGAAATTTGTCGGAGAGCCACAGTATCAAGGAGGCAGTCGTTGCGATCAGAGATAATACGGGGAGCAGCTTTGCACAAATGAGCAACGATTCGATGATGAGACACCCATGACAACAGACAGCGGACAATTGGATGCGCGATGGCAGCGCGTACTGCAGGACCTGGGCAGCCAGGATTGGCCTGCCGGGTGTCTGTATGTTGTGGCAACGCCGATTGGCAACCTGGCTGATCTGTCGCCTCGCGCCCTTTATGCCTTGCAGAAGGCAGATCTGATTGCGGCGGAAGATACTCGGTCCTCTCGCGTGCTGCTCAATGCCTGGGGCATAGAAACGCCCATGGTTGCTGCGCATCGGCATAACGAGGCCCAGGCAGCAGCCAATCTGTTGCAGCATCTGGCCCAGGGGCAGCGCGTGGCCCTGATTTCGGACGCGGGGGCGCCTGCAGTCAGCGACCCGGGAGGTCGGATTGTGCGGGAAGTCCACGCCGCAGGTTACCCGGTCAGGGTGATTCCCGGCGCATCGGCCGTTATCTCTGCGCTGATGGGCAGTGGCGCAACCAGTGATGAGAATCCGGCCTTTGTTTTTGCGGGTTTTGCACCGCAAAAAGCGGCGGCCAGGCAAACCTGGCTGAAGACCTGGTGCGCCGTCCCGGCCGCGATTGTGCTGTTCGAATCACCTCATCGAATCCGCAGTACCGCAGCAGATATTTCACTGATTGGCGGACCCGATCGCAAGGTCACCGTTGCCCGCGAACTGACCAAGCGATTTGAACAGATCGTGACCCTGCCGGCAGGGGAGCTGGCTGACTGGTTTGCGCAGGATAGCCAGCGTAGTATGGGGGAGTTCGTGCTGATTATTCACGAAGCCCCCACACAGGCAGCGGCGCTGGGGGAAGAGACTGATGGCATTATCGATGCCATGCTGGCTTCCTATTCGGTGAAGGACACGGCCCGAATGCTGGCCGCATTCAGCGGGCTGCCCAGGGACGTACTGTATGCCCGCGCGCTGGAACTGAAAGATGCTGCCAGAAGGACGGACGAGGCAGAATCAGAGGATTAACGATGGGCTCTGTCGGAGCATGAGTTCGAAGGCAGGCGAGTGAAAAAAGACAAAAAAATGCCGTTCTCTGATGTGAGAACGGCATTTTTATTTTGATCGAGGCATCAGAGCCTCAAATCATTACAGCATTTTCTTGGCTTTGACCTGGGTTTCCGTATTACGTTCACCCGCGGCGGCTTCTTTGGAGATGGGTTCAATCTTCACTTTGTCGCTGCCACGATTGACAATGCCCAGGCGTTTAGCGGCGCCGTAGGAAAGATCAATCACGCGGTTGCCAACGAAGGGGCCGCGATCATTGATGCGAACCACAATGCTTTTGCCCGTGGATACGCGTGTCACACGTACATAGGATGAGATGGGCAGACGTTTGTGTGCCGCTGTCATGGCGTTCTGGTTATATACCTCGCCATTGGCCGTTTTACGGCCGTGGAAGCCAGGACCATACCAGGATGCGATGCCGACCTGGGAGAAGTCTGCCGTTTCCTCTACACCCATGGGTTTATAACGGATGCCATTGACCATATAGGGCTTACGGGTGCCGGACAGCGCCTTGCGGGCCTTGGTGGCAATATCGTCATCCTTGGCATCTTTCGTGGCGTCCGTTTCGGCCAGGCTAATGTCTTCTTTGGGTAACTGCAGCTCGTATTCACTTTCAGGAATGATGCCAGTAGCGGTAATACGCATATTCAGGCCATCTGCCAGTTCCGCTTTGCCACCTTCGGAAGGCGCAGCCGTTTCAACCGCCACCGGGGTACTGGCTACCGCAGCTTTCTTCACTTCAGCAGTGGTTTTCTTGGCATCCTGCTTTGCCGGTGATTTAATGACTGACTCTGGTGTGCGCTGGGCTACGGATTTTTGGGCCGCAGCGCCTTTTTTATCGGCCTTTGCAGCCGTGGCGGGACCGGACTGCAACGCAGGCGTCTGTTGCACGTCGGCGCTGGCTGATACTTCGGGTACTGCCGTGATTCTGATGGGAGCCTGTGCAGGTTCGGCTTTAGCTGGGGCCTTTGTGGACGCACTTTCTGTCGCAGCAGTCTTTTTCTCTGCTGTTTCTTTGACGACAGACTTGTTGGTCACGCTGTCAATGTTGGAATCAGTCACCACTGCGTTGCTGTATTTGTGTTTTTCTTTGGCAGGCGTTTCAGCGGGCGCCGCAGCCTGGGCTACAGCGGGGGCTTTGACGCTGACAGGCGCGGGCGCTGCTGAAGGCTTTGCGGCGTTCTTGTCCGCTGACTGATTTTCAGCCTTTGCTGCAGGCGCTGCGGCGACGGTGTCAGCCGTGCTGCCATCGTCCTCAGGGACCACGCCATTGGCGGTGATGCGCATTTTTTGCGCAGGAGCCGGAGCGGCCTTCTGCTTTTGTGCTTTGGCGCTGGGCGCTACAGCCTGGTCGGCTGGCACCATATGTGCTGCGAAATCCTGGTTTTCGCGGATTTCTATACCGGCGGCATGGACAACCGGCGCTAAAAACAGGCCGGTAATAAGGGATGCTAATGTACTGCGGATTAAAACTGTTCGTTTCGTCATGTCATAGTGTCAACTGGGCACGATGCCTAACGCGTAAAGGGTGGTACGAACTGAAGCGTTTTGCCAGTTCCTCGGCCACGTAGACCGATCGGTGCTGACCACCGGTGCAACCTATGGCAACGGTGAGATAACTACGCGTATCCTGCATATATAATGGGAGCCATTTTT
>JAFAGQ010000084.1 GCA_023422555.1 Pseudomonadota bacterium | reverse complement strand
GCAGCATAAGCGGCAGCCAGTGCTGCGCCGACAGCATCGGCTGGTTTGAGCGAGGAGCGGGCAATGGTGCCATCCAGATTCAGACGAATGTCCTTTGCCCAGTCGGGCACTTCATTCTTAATCGCTGTGAGAAATTCCATCGCTTTTTCCTATTGAAGAGGGGAGAAAAAACCCGGCGAACCGGGTTAGCAGAACTTACAGTGTGTCGCCGCCGGCAGCGCGGTTGCAAGGGCACAGTTCGTCTGTCTGCAGACCGTCCAGAATACGCAGGACTTCTTCAGGATTACGTCCGACGTTCAGGTTGTTCACTGAAACGTGCTGGATGACATTGTCTGGATCGACGATGAAAGTGGCACGCAGGGCAACGCCTTCATTGCGCTCACGCACACCCAGCTGATCGATCAGAGAACCGGTGGAATCAGCAAAAGAATAGTGACCCAGTTTGTTCAGATCAGGGTGCTCACGGCGCCAAGCCAGTTTGCAGAATTCGTTGTCAACAGAGCCACCCATCAGGACAGCGTCACGGTCTTCAAAATCCTGGGCCAGGTTGTTAAAGCCAACAATCTCGGTAGGGCATACGAATGTGAAATCTTTTGGATAGAAGTAGATCACTTTCCATTTGCCTGGGAAGGAAGATTCTGTGATGTCTTCGAAAGCAGAGACGCCATTTTCTTCATGATTGTTGAAGCCAGGTTTTACACCCACAACTTTGAACGATTCGAGCTTTTCGCCAACTGTTTTCATAACTTTTCCTATATAAGAGATTGACCAATCGACCCGGCGCACCGGGCTTGCCATAGACTGCCCCTGAAGGGCAGAAGTGAGACAAGGGCAGTCTTGTAATGCAAAACCGGCACCCGTCTCAACAAAGCAGGTACTGATATTCTACACTATCAAGATTGGCTGTCTAATTGATAATTTCTATCTCGTGCTTTAGGGATTTCTATGTGCCCGACAAGACCTGTGGGCTGATTTGGCAGCAATTTCAGGGTGCCACCCACGTGCTGCAGCAGGCGTTCAACAATGGAAAGTCCAAGGCCGGCACCCGATACACCGGTACGCGCTGCCTCGCCGCGTGAGAAGGGACGCAACAGCCTTTCGGTGTCTTTGGCATTGATCCCCTGGCCATTGTCGCAGACCTCAATTTCGACCATGCCGCCTTTCTCGCGCGCGCGGACGATGATGTGCGCCTGCCCGTCAGAACGGGAACGACCATAGCGACGGCTGTTTTCGATCAGATTGCTCACGATACGCTTGAGATTGAGCTCGCCAATGCGTGCGTACAGATTCGGCTGAATCAGGGTGCGTAAGGTGCCACCCAGCGATTCGGTATGTGCTCTTTCCCTGTCGGTCAGGTCATGCAGAATCGCGGAGACATTGATCGCTTTTTCAGGAAGGACACCTGCAGGTCTCGCGTACTCCATCAATTGCCCGATACTGTGATCGATCTGTCCCAGATCTTCGTCAATGGCGCTGCGGGCTTCGTCGCTGACGTTGCTCAGTTCTATCTCCAGGCGCATCCGTGCCAGCGGTGTGCGCAGATCGTGAGAAATCCCGGCCAGCATCAATTCCCTGTCGGCTTCAGTCTGGCGGATATCGCGAGCCATGCGATTGAAGGCACTGTTGAGTTCGCGGATTTCCAGTGGTCCCTGATCATCGGGTAGCGGCGCCGGGTTTTCGCCGCGCGCCACCTGCTGGGCTGCCTTGGCCAGGCGGGACAGTGGAGTATTCACGAAACGAACACTGATGGCGGCACCAATCAATGCCAGCAGCAGGGCGATCACGCCCCAGCCTATCCATTCGCGCAGTTGCGGCAGATTATCTGTCGAGGATTTGAGCAGCAGCCAGTACAGTTCATCGCCCACATTGAAGCTGATCCAGATGCCCGGTTCACCGTTCATACTGGAGGCCATGACGATCTCCTGCTGCGTGTCTGAGCGCTGGATTTTGTCGGCAAAAATTCGCCAGAAAGCGGTATCGGGCAGGGGCTGCAGTACGTCGTCCAACTGACGGGGGAAGACCTGAATGTCACCCGTGGTAGCCAGATCGATCACCAGGGCATTGCGGTCAGTTGGAGGCACATAGGCCAGGGATTTGCGGGTGATTTTCAGGGCGGTGATGCCGCGTTCGGCCATCTGCGTGGCGCGCGGCTCTTCCTGCATATTGAAAAACACAATCAGCCAGCACGTCAGACTGACGGCCAGCAACGCAGCGAGCAGGAAAAAAGACCGGCTGAACAAGCTCAGCCGGATCTTTGAACCGAATTCCTGCAGCTGTGGAAACTGCGTATTGGCAGCAACCATCGTGGCGTCGTATATCAGTTACCGCCGTCGGGAACGAATACGTAGCCCAGTCCCCATACGGTCTGGATAAAGACGGGTTTGGCGGGATTGGGTTCGATCAGCTTGCGCAGACGGGAAATCTGCACATCCAGACTGCGATCAAACGCTTCGTATTCGCGGCCACGGGCCAGTTCCATCAGTTTGTCTCTGGACAGCGGCACTTTGGGGTGGCGGGCAAAGACTTTCAGGACGGAGAACTCGCCGGTTGTAATGGCGACCACTTCTTCACCACGCGACAGGGTGCGGGTGGACAGATTGAGTGTATAGGGACCAAAAGCGATGGATTCGTTTTCCTGACTGGGTGCGCCAGGGTGCTCTTCAGAGCCGCGACGACGCAAAATGGCATTGACCCGGGCAAGCAGTTCGCGAGGATTGAAGGGTTTGGACAGATAATCATCAGCTCCCATTTCCAGACCCAGGATACGGTCGATTTCCTCGGCTTTGGCCGTCAACATGATAATTGGCGTGTTGTCGTTGGCGCCACGCAGCCGTCTACAGATGGACAGGCCGTCTTCACCAGGCAGCATCAGATCAAGTACCAGAAGATCGAAATGCTCGCGCTGCCAGAGTTTGGTCATTTCTTTACCGTCTTCCGCAACGAACACATTGAATCCCTGTTCTGTCAGGTAGCGGCGCAGCAGATCGCGTAGGCGAGGATCGTCATCGACTACCAGAATTTTGCGAGGAGGAGTTGACGTTACAGTTTGTGGTGTATTCATACTTTGATGGTTGGAGCGTCCAAGAGTTATGTTGTGGCAGTTTGCTTACATGTTACAGTTTCCGCCTTTCAGAAAGGCTGAAATTTCACGATAAGTTACACTAAAAATGTTTTCTAAGGCTTGCTGATAAATTTGTAACATTTACCGGGCTTTATTTACATTTGACCATTGCGGTCAGGCTCAGAACAGCAGCCTTCAGGACGGGTAAGCATTCAGATGCCGGGGCATCACCCGAGGTATTCTAGCGCAAATCCCTGTTGGAGAACGCCTGCCACCGTGCCATGGTGCAGCCAATTCCTGCTTTATAATGACGTCGGCGTTACGTTGCATTACGCTGGTGCATCTGAACGAACCCCAACCGGCCGTCCCGGCGACTATTCCCATTTTCTGAAAGCGTAGTTCATGAATGTCAATCTGATTTCCCTGGAAAGCTCTGCCAATTGTTCTTCGGCGGCGTTGTTGTGCTATCGGGACGGCCAAACGCGCGTCGATGAAAAGGTCAGTGCCCAAACCCAGGGGCATGCAGAACAGCTGCTTCCCATGATTGACAGTCTGCTGGTGCAGGCTGGATTGACGCGCACAGATATCCATGGCGTGGTTTTCGGCCAGGGTCCTGGCGGTTTTACGGGTCTCAGAATTGCCGCCGGCATGGCCCAGGGTCTTGGACTGGGATTGGATATTCCGGTTTTCCCCGTTTCCTCATTGCTGGCGGTGGCCGAATCGGTTCGCCCCGTGGCACCGGGTACTGTGATTGCTTCCGTACTGGATGCGCGCATGCAGGAGGCGTTTGTGGCCGCCTGGCAGGAATCCGGAAATGATGAACTGCTAGCGATTGAAGCCCCCAGTTTGCTGGCGGAAGATCAGATCCCGGCCTGGATTGCCCAGGTTCGCCAGCGCGTGGCGGCTACGCTGTCAGCGTCCGTCGGAAAGATGGAATCGGCTGATAACAATAGGACTGACACTCGAGCACATCCTGCAACAGAAGCTGTATTGCTCGCCGGGTCAGGCATTTCTGCGTTCCCCGAAGTCGCCGCGATGCATGATGTCAGCCTGTTCCCGGAGGCCGAACCGCGTGCCGGACTCATGGCCAGGATCGGACTTCGTGCCTGGATGTCAGGCCGTTTTATTCCCGCAGATCAGGCCGCACCCCTTTATGTCAGAGACAAGGTCGCTTTTACTACTCAGGAACGAGAGGCGGGTCAGGGCGGCAATCCCCGCGCTACGCCGTTGAGCGAGGGAAACACCAGTGATCAGAAGGCGGATCCTACATCAGCAGCCACTTCGGTCGCCACTTCAGAGCAGGGTGCCGCCAGGCATGCCGCCATTATCCATCTGCAGACGAATTGTGTCATCCGTCCCATGTGTGAAGAAGATATCGAAGCGGTCGTACGAATCGAATGTGCGGTCCAGTCGCATCCCTGGACTGTCGGCAATTTCCGGGACGCCCTGAATGCCGGTTACGAGGCCTGGGTTGTCTGCCATGAGCAGCAAATTATTGCATTTTCCCTGCAGATGATGGCGCCCGATGTCTCGCATCTTCTGCTGATTGGTGTGCTGCCGGAGTGGCAGAAGCGCGGCCTGGGCGCGGGCCTGCTGGCCTGGGGAGAAACTCGGGTGCTGGCCTGCGGACTGCAGACACAAGTCCTTGAAGTTCGTCCGTCCAATACGGGTGCCGTTGCGTTCTATCAGCGCTGGGGCTATAAGCAGATTGGGGTTCGTAAAGGCTATTATCCCGCCGGACGCGGGCAGAGCGAAGACGCCTGGGTTTTACAGAAAGCCGTGGTATCCTGATGTCTATGGACACCCGCCCCGTTCCCTCACAAACATCCGCTGTGACTTCCGCTTTGGCGCACACACCAGTGCATCCGGTTGGTGTCACAGTCAATCCCCTGCAACTGCTCTGGCTGCAGGAGAGTGGCATTGATCGTCTGTGGGGACGTCCGCTGGCTACCACGCATGCCAGTGCAGTGTCCACCGACCATGCGCATGGACACGTTGCCGGCACGCACAATCAATCACACGCCCATACGCAGGCCGCAGAAGTGTCTGCAGCAGGCCCTGCTGCGGCGGGTGTCGCCCCCGTGGCGGCAGAACCCGCAGCCATCGGTGCTGCCCGGGAGCCGTCTGTCGCACCCGCTGACCCGCAACCTGCCAGTCCGTCGCGAGCCAAAGAGGCGCTGGCGAAAATCCGCCAGCAAATGGAGCATCAGCGAGGCAAGTCTGCCCGGCAGGCAGGTGCCGCCTCCCGTCCAGGGCCGGCGGAATCCGGTCAACAGCAGGAGCCTCCACCGCTGACACAGGTGTCCGAGGTGGAAGGCATTGTGCTGAACAAGGTGGCCGACGAGGCCAGTGACACCCCTGTCACAGCACGGAATGCAGATGCGCAGTGGCCTGTTCTGTCAAAAACCATTACGCAATGCGTGCAGTGCGGGCTTGCCGAGCATGCACGTCAGCCCGTGCCAGGCTCTGGCCCGACAGACGCCGCACTCATGATCATCGACCAGGCGCCAGGCGCACAGGATGACGCAAGTGGCAGGCCCTTAAGCGGGCAGGCGGGCATTTTGCTGGACAATATGCTGCGCGCGATTGGACTGGCACGTGACGCCGTGTTCATTACTGATGTGGTTAAATGCCGACCCATGCTGGGTCGCTCGCCTCAGCCCGAAGAAATCGATGCCTGCGCGGATTATCTGCAGCAGCAGATGGCACTCGTTCAACCTGCGTGTGTCTTATTGCTGGGGAATGCGGCGCAATCTGTTCTTGGCTCTTCGCAGCCCGTGGGTGAGTTGCGTGAAACACCCGATCTGCACCTGTCGATTCAGGGACGGCACGTTCCTGTCGTCGTTACCTTCCACCCCAACCATCTGATGGCCAATCAGGCCGCCAAGCCCCTTGCGTGGGCCGATCTGAAACGGATAAGAAAAATACTGACCCAGACAACGGCTCAGCGATAAATCGCCAGATAAATCTCCCTGCCTGGTAAAGGGCCGGACTTTAAAGGGCAGGGCTTGTCGTCTATACGCTCAGTGCCCGGCCTGGGCCCGACCATGACCTTCCTCGCCAATTTCGGCGAAGGTCGCGGGATATTTGCGCTGATTGCGATAACTCCAGACAATCACCAATGCCATGAGCAGGGCAACAATGACGCCGAAGATGATAATAATGGTATTGATGTGAAGGTTCATCTCAAGCATGAACCAGTACATGGCCACCATGAATAGAATATTGAGCTGCTCGTTGAAATTCTGAACCGCGATGGAATGCCCCGCGGAAAGCAGGACATGGCCGCGGTGCTGAAGCAGAGCGTTCAGTGGAACAACGAAAAAGCCTGAGAGACCGCCCACCAGAATGAGCGTGGCATAGACCGCCCAGGTTTCCTTCACAATGGTCATGAGCATCACGGAAAAGCCCATTACGACACCGATAGGCAGAACATGCAGCGCACGCGTCAGTGGCACGCGACCGGCCAGTACGGAACCGATGATGGTCCCGATAGCTGCCACGCCCATGAGGTTGGCCGACTGCGCAATACTCAAATGCAGATGATCGCGCCCCCACTGCAGGACAATAAGCTGCAGGGTGGCACCTGCGCCCCAGAACAGGGTGGTGACTGCCAGGGATATCTGCCCGACCTTGTCCTGCCACAGAATTTTCACGTAGCTGGCAAAGACGCTGAGCAGCTTCACAGGATTGGATTCCTGTTTCGGATAGACAAAATGGGTGTTGGGAATCAGCAGGTTGCAGAGCGCCGCCAGAATATAAATGAAGCCGATGACCACGATGGCCGCTTCCGCCGGTGACTTGGCAAGTAACGACATGCCGGGCAGAGCCAGAAGAAAATCGGACAGCGGTGGCTCGATCAGTTTACCGCCCAGCACAACCCCAAAAATAATGGAAAGGACCGTGAGACCTTCGATCCAGCTGTTACCCTTGACCAGATCTCTGGGAGGCAGCAGTTCGGTCACGATGCCGTATTTTGCCGGAGAATAGGCGGCCGCGCCGATGCCCACCAGGGCATAGGAGAAACAGACGATATAGGCGTGCAGGGTTTTGTCTGAAGGGGCGAGCAGGGCAAAGCCGAACATCAGCAGACAGCCGGAAATTTTGATGGCATTGGTCACGAACATGACGCGACCCTTGGGAAAGGAGTCTGCAATGGCACCCACGAACGCCGCCAGAATGACATAGGCAAAGGCGAAGAACCACTTCATGGCAGGTGTCATCCAGTCGGGACCGGACAGTTCAGCAATCAGGGCAATGGCAGCGATAAAAAGCGCGTTGTCGGCCAGGGACGATAGCGCCTGTGCCAACATGACAAGAAAGAAACCTTTTTTCAAACCGTATCCCGTTTTAACCTGTAATCGCTTACCCGGATTTCGCGAAAGCACCCACTCGGACAGAGCCAGACATCATGCCATCGTCCTGACAGTCCGCAAGGGAAAACACAGCCTGCCGTCAACGGGGAACCATCGTGCTCAATCGCAACATAATATCAGGTTCAGTGCCGTTTCGTTACGGAATGACAGCAACATTATGCGATTTGGCAACGCCTGTGTGCGTCGTCACAATGATGACTTTTACTCGTATGACTTTTGTTTACCATGCATGCCTACAGGCTGAGTTATCATACGGGGTTGGAGCCTCCTGCAAGAACCTGCTTAAGCTGGTTTGCTGGGAAGGCATTGTTTTTTCATTTTGTCCTGTTCATACGTGCGCCTTACCCAACTCAAACTAGCCGGATTCAAGTCCTTCGTAGATCCTACAGTTATACCGGTGCCAAGCCAGATGGTAGGCGTGGTGGGACCTAATGGCTGTGGAAAATCCAACATCATCGATGCGGTACGGTGGGTGCTGGGTGAAACCCGCGCTTCCGAGTTGCGCGGTGAGTCCATGCAGGATGTTATCTTCAACGGTTCGGGCAACCGCAAGCCCGCCGCCCGAGCCTCCGTCGAACTGGTCTTCGATAACAGCGAGGGCCGCGCCGTCGGGCAATGGAGCACCTATTCTGAAATCGCAGTCAGACGCGTTCTGACGCGCGATGGCACCAGCAGTTATTACGTCAATAATCAGCAGGTGCGACGCAAAGATATTCACGATATTTTCCTGGGTACCGGTCTTGGCGCCCGTGGCTACGCCATTATCGGGCAGGGGATGATCAATCGCCTGATCGAGGCCAAGCCGGAAGAACTGCGCGTCTATCTGGAAGAGGCCGCAGGCGTCTCCCGCTATAAAGAACGGCGCAAGGAAACGGAAAGCCGCCTGAGTGACACGCGGGAGAATCTGACTCGCGTCGAAGACATCATGCGCGAGCTCGAATCCCAGCTGACTCGTCTTGAAGCGCAGGCTGAAGTCGCGCGCAAATACCGTGACCTGCAAAATGACGGTGAGAAGAAACAGCATGTGCTGTGGCTGATCCGCGAAGAAAATGCCCGTGCCGACCAGCAGAAAAAAGCAGAAGAAATAGAAAAGGCCCAGACTGAACTTGAAGCCTCGCTGGCTGAATTGCGTGCTTCTGAAAGTGAAGTGGAAAAGCGCCGCCAGGCTCACTACCAGGCCAGCGATGCCGTGCACGCTGCCCAGGCGGCCATGTACGAAGCCAATACCGTGGTCAGCAGACTGGAAACGGAAATCCGCCATGTTGTGGATGCCCGCAACCGACTGCAGGCGCGCAAGACCACCCTCAATACACAGATGCAGGAGTGGCAGGATCAGCTGACTCACTGTACCGAACAGATTGCCGAACTCGAAGAAGAACTGGCTGCTGCGGCAGAACGCGCTGCCGTCTTCCAGGACGAACTGGAGGCCCGTCAGGCGGAAATGCCGGACATGGACGAACAGGTCCGCAGCGCATCGGGCAATCGCGAAACACTCAGGACCGAACTGGTCCGTGTAGAACAAAAGCTGGCGCTGACAGCCCAGGCCCAGCGCGACGCGGATCGTCAGCTGCAGCAACTGGATCAGCGCAAGGAGCGTCTGGAGCGTGAACTGGGCGAAATCCAGAGTCCCGACGCAGGCCGTCTTGAGCAGCTTACCGGCGATCGCAACGCAGCCGAAGCTCAGCTGGAAGAAGTGCAGGCAACGCTGCAGGACATGGAAGAGCGACTGCCTCAGTTGGACGAAGCCCGCCGTGCCGCGCAGGCTGCCTCGCAGAAGGAAACCCAGGATGTTGCCCGCCTTGAGGCCCGACTCAACGCCCTGAGCGCTTTGCAGGAAGATGTGCAGAAGAAGGGGGCGCTGGAGCCCTGGCTGCAGAAGCACGATCTGGGCAGTTTTGGTCGACTCTGGCAGCAGATTCACATTGAGCCGGGCTGGGAGGCCGCCCTGGAATCCGCATTGCGCGAACGCCTGACGGCGTTGCCTTTGCGTGACCTGGATATGGCCCGCGCATTTACCGATGATCCGCCGCCATCGCGCCTGGCGTTCTATCAGAAACCCACTGCCGAAGCATTGCCGCCACCCCTGGCCGGTCGCACGCCGCTGCTGTCGCTGATCCGCTGCAATGATCCCGATCTGAAAAGCCTGCTGGGGCGCTGGCTGCAAGGCGTCTATACGGCGGCCTCCCTGGCCGAAGCACTGGGTCAGCGTGCAAGTCTGCCGTCTGGCGTGCAGCTGGTGGTGCGCGAAGGTCATATGACCGACGCCCACGGCATCTGCTTCTATGCGGCCGATTCCGAGCAGTCGGGCATGCTTGCGCGTCAGCAGGAAATCGAAAATCTGAAACGGGAAATCAAGGCGCGGCAGCTCATCGCCGATCAGGCTGTCACACAGCTGGCGCGCAGTGAAGCGGCCTGGACGTCCCTGTCCCAGTCCATGACACCTGCGCGGCAGCGCCTGTCGGAACTGACCCGGCGCGCCCACGACCTGCAGATGGAACATTCCCGGCTGCAGGCGCAGATGCAGCAAAGCGACGAACGCCACGCACGCATTAATGAAGATCTGGCCGATATTCGCGTGCAGCAGGAAGAACTACTCGCCCTGAAAGAAGAATCAGAAGCAGGCTTCGAGGAGCTGGACAACGAGCTGGCTACGCTGCAGGAAAATTATGCGCAGGCCGAAATGGCTGGCGAGACCCTGGCGGAGAAGGCCGAGGCCCTGCGCCAGCAGATTCGCGAAATTGAGCGTAACGTTCAGGAAGCCGGCTTTACCCAGCGTGGCCTCACTTCGCGAATTACCGACCTGACCCGCAATCGTGACCTTGCAGGCAATCAGATCAACCAGGCGCGTAACGAACTGGAAAATCTGGAAGCCGAACTCTTCGATTTTGATGAATCCGCGACACAGGCCGGACTGCAGGATGCCCTGGAGGCACGCGCTGTTCGTGAAGAAGCCCTGGCAGCAGCCCGTCTGGAACTGGATAATCTGGCCGCCACACTGCGGGGTGCTGATGAAACCCGTATGCGTACGGAACAATCGCTGGAGCCGCGCCGGGCACGGATCACGCAGCTTCAGCTTGAAGAGCAGGCAGCCCGACTGGCAGTCGAACAATTTTCCGAGCAGCTGGACCAGAACGAAGTGGACCGCGCAGCATTGAAACAGGAAATGAACGATTTGCCCGACGATTGGTCAAAAGTCACCTGGCTGCATGCGGAAGTGCAAAAAATTTCCCGTCAGATCGAAGCGTTGGGCTCTGTGAATCTGGCAGCGCTGGATGAACTGAACGAATCGCGCGAACGCAAGGGTTTCCTGGACTCCCAGCACGCCGACCTGACCGAAGCCATTACGACGCTGGAAGATGCCATTCGCAAGATTGACCGGGAAACCCGCGATCTTCTGCAGGAAACCTTTAACCAGGTGAATGCGCATTTTGGTGATCTGTTTCCGAAGCTTTTTGGCGGCGGCGAAGCGCGTCTGTCCATGACGGGAGAAGAGATTCTGGATGCCGGAGTGCAGGTGATGGCGCAGCCGCCTGGCAAACGCAACAGCACAATTCATCTGCTGTCAGGCGGAGAAAAGGCACTCACTGCCACCGCACTGGTATTTGCGCTGTTCAAACTGAATCCCGCGCCGTTCTGCCTGCTGGATGAGGTGGACGCACCACTGGATGACGCCAATACGGAGCGATATGCGAATCTGGTTGGCAGCATGAGTGATCAGACGCAGTTTTTATTTATTTCTCATAATAAAATAGCCATGCAGATGGCTAAGCAGTTAATCGGTGTTACGATGCAGGAACAAGGGGTTTCCCGTATTGTTGCTGTAGATATCGAGTCTGCCGTACAGCTTGTAGGCGAAGCGTAAACAAAAGGGTCAAACACACAATGAGTAACTTGCAACTGGCTTTAATTGCTATCGGAATCGTGCTGATTCTGCTGGTGCTCCTGTTCAACTGGTGGCAAGACCAGCGGGTGCGCAGGCAAATGCACGATCAGTTCAGCATGGGCGACGAGCACGATAACGATGTGCTGCTCAAGGATCGCAAGCCCGTTGCGCCCACACAAAAGATGCCTGCCGGTAAACAGGAGAAGCGGGCTGCGGCCAGCCGCCAAGACCCGGTATTCGCCGATGATGAGCCTGTCACACCCACTACCTCTGCCATTCCCGCTGTCGCCGCCGCAGTAGCTGTTGGCGCATCAGACGCGGTGCAGGATCCTGAAGATCTGCATGACGAAGAGTCTGTTGATGACATGACAGAAGGCGTCATTGAACTGCATTTTGCGACCCCTGTCAGTGGTGCAGATCTGCACCGCTATACTCGCAATGCCCTGCAGGCTGGCTCCAAACCGCTGCGTTATTTTGCCGAGAGTGAAGAGGGTCTGCACCGCGCACAACTGCGCCCCGATGAAAACTATGTCACGCTGCAAATGGCAGTGCTGCTGGCCAATCGCGCTGGCGCCCTTGGCGAAATCGAATGGTCACAGGCCTGGGCCAAGGCAGACGACATCGCGCATGAATTTGATGCCAGTGTTGAAAGCCCAGATGTACCCGCATTGCTGCGTCGTGCCGAAAAACTCGATCAGGTCTGCGCCAATCTGGACACCCAGGTGGGTCTGACCGTGCAACTGGCCCAGCCTCGTCCTGTTCGCAGTGTCATCGACGTTGCCCGTGCCAAAGGATTTACCGAATACCGCAATGGCCTGGCCTGGATGAATCACGATGGCCTGCCACGCTTTGTGCTGCTGCTGGCAGGTGAACACGCCGATGATCCGGCCAACGCTGGTGTCAACCGTGTAGACCTGCTTCTTGATGTTCCCTGCAGTCCGCCAGACGACACACCTTTTGCCCGCATGATGGCTGTGGCACGCGATCTGGCGCTGTCCCTGGATGGTCAGCTGGTCGACGATTCCGGCCGCCCTGTCATGGAAGGGTCCGAACACGCCATTGACGAACAGATCCGTGGCATTTACGAGGAACTGGAGCAGCAGGGCCTGCAGGCGGGTTCGCCGCGCGCATTGCGCGTTTTTTCCTGAGGCGCTGACGCAT
>JAFAGQ010000001.1 GCA_023422555.1 Pseudomonadota bacterium | reverse complement strand
GTGGGTGGCAGGGAAATCGGCTACCTCTTTGGTCAGTACAAACGCCTTACGGGGCGCTACGAAGGCGTTCTTACCGGCAAGCGCATTCCATGGGGCGGCTCACTGGTTCGCACCGAAGCCACCGGCTATGGCTCGGTATACTTCGCACAGAACATGCTGCAGAATGCCGGCGATCATCTGGATGGCAAAATCTGCACCGTGTCAGGTGCAGGCAATGTTGCCATTTACACCATTGAAAAACTGTATCAGCTGGGCGCAACACCGGTTACCTGCAGCGATTCACGCGGCATGATCTATCACAAATCCGGTATCAATCTGGAAACGCTCAAGTCACTCAAGGAAAGCCAGCAGTTGCCGCTGCAGAAATATCAGGAAATTCACCCTGATGCGATCTATAAAGCGGTTTCCGATTATGCGCCCGGACGCAACGAAGTCTGGTCTGTTCCTTGCGACCTGGCCTTCCCAAGCGCAACACAGAACGAACTGAATCAGGCAGACGCTCTGGCGCTGCTGGCCAATGGCTGCAAACTCGTGGCCGAAGGCGCCAACATGCCATCGACCCCCGAAGCAGTAGAAGAATTCCTGAAAGCCGGCATCCACTATGCACCCGGCAAGGCAGCCAACGCCGGTGGTGTAGCCACCAGCCAGCTGGAAATGGCACAGAATTCCTCCATGATTCAATGGAGCTTCGATGAAGTGGATCTGCGTCTGAAGAACATCATGAAAAACATCTTCACGAACGCCTGGGAAACTGCCGAGGAATTCAATCAGCCTGGCAATCTGGTGCTTGGTGCCAACATTGCAGGTTTCCGCAAGGTTGCCGATGCCATGATCGATCAGGGCGCAGTCTGATAATCAGATAATCTGATAAAAAATCAAAAAAAGACACCTCCGAAAAGTTGGAAAATTCAACTTTCGGAGGTGTCTTTTTATTTGTGCTGTCTTTTAATTGACCTGCCTGTTGATTAATCGACCATTTAAGTCATGGTGCGTTAATTAATCGGCATTGAAGAAAAGGCCAGTATGAAAACGGCCTTTTGATTCACCGGATTTAACAAAAAAGGCGTCCGGTGCGGACGCCTTGAATTTGGAGTGCCCTGATTAGCGGCCACCCCGGCTGGTCAATTACTCAGCAGGCTTATCTGACTGCTCGCCACCTTCGGCTGCAGCAGCGCCTTCCTGAGCACCTTCCAGACCACCAATCGCCTTGGCTGACAGACGCAGACGACCACGGTCATCCGCTTCAATAACCTTGACTTTGACTTTCTGGCCAACGGACAGTACGTCATTGATGTTTGCGATACGGTAGTTGGCAATTTCAGAGATATGCAACAGACCATCGCGGCCTGGCAGAATCTGTACGATGCCACCAAAGTCCAGCAGACGCTGCACGGTACCTTCGTAGACCTGTCCAACTTCAACCACTGCTGTCAGTTCGGCAATACGACGTTCAGCTTCTTTTGCCTTGTCCAGATCGGCGCTGGAGATCGTAACCACACCGTCATCGCTGATGTCGATCTGGCAACCCGTTTCTTCTGTCAGTGCACGGATCGTTGCGCCGCCTTTACCAATCACATCACGAATTTTTTCGGGATTGATCTTCATGGACAGCATGCGAGGTGCAAAAGTAGACAGTTCCTGACGTGAGCCCGTGAGCGCTTCTGTCATTTTGCCCAGGATATGCATACGGCCTTCGCGGGCCTGAGCCAGCGCAACTTGCATGATTTCCTTGGTGATACCCTGGATCTTGATATCCATTTGCAGAGCAGTAATACCATTTTTGGTACCGGCTACTTTGAAATCCATATCGCCCAGGTGATCTTCGTCACCCAGGATATCTGTCAGAACTGCGAACTTGCCGCCTTCCTTGATCAGACCCATTGCCACGCCGGCAACATGATCTTTCACAGGAACGCCAGCATCCATCATGGCCAGAGAACCACCGCAGACAGACGCCATGGACGAAGAACCATTGGATTCGGTAATTTCAGAAACGACACGAATGGTGTACTGGAAGTCTTCGTGTGCAGGCAATGTAGAAATCAGAGCGCGCTTGGCCAGACGACCGTGGCCGATTTCGCGGCGTTTAGGTGCGCCGAAACGGCCGGTTTCACCAGTCGCAAAGGGAGGCATGTTGTAGTGAAGCATGAAACGGTCACGGTGTTCACCCATGACTGAATCGATGATCTGCTCGTCCTGTTTGGTGCCCAGTGTGGCAACAACCAGCGCCTGTGTTTCACCGCGGGTGAACAGTGCGCTACCGTGCGTGCGTGGCAGCACGCCCAGACGGATGGAAATAGGACGAACAGTGCGTGTGTCGCGACCGTCGATACGTGGTTCACCAGCCAGGATCTGACCGCGAACAATTTTGGATTCCAGGTCAAACAGGATGTTATCGATGGTGACTTCATCAGGAGCCTGCTCACCGGCCTGCGCGGCTTTCTCAGCCAGCGCCTGTTTCACAGACGCTGCAACTTCGCGCAATTTGGTGGTGCGATCCTGTTTCTGACGGATTTCATATGCACTTTTCAGACCTGCTTCGGCTTCGGCCGTTACAGCTGAGATCAGCGCTTCGTTTT
>JAFAGQ010000265.1 GCA_023422555.1 Pseudomonadota bacterium | reverse complement strand
TTGGCTTCTTCGGCAGAACCGCCAATCACCGTATTACCATCTGCTTCCATGCGCTTGACGTATTCCGGGTCTTTGCTCACCTGCATAAATGCCTTGCTCACACGGTCGACCGCTTCCTGGGGCATATTTGCAGGGCCGACAATCATTTTCCAGTCTACGGCGTTGAAACCCTCATAGCCTTGTTCAGCCACAGTGGGAACATCGGGCATGGCAGCAATCCGCTTGCTGGAGGTAACCGCCAGTGCACGCAAATCCTTGTCGGCGATCAGATTGATGACAGAAACCGGGGATGCAAACATATAGTCGGTCTGCCCGCCAATCAATTCGGTCAGTGCAGGCGAAGCACCTTTATAAGGAACATTGAGCACCTTGATGCCCGCCTTGTAGGAAAGGATCTCCCCAGCCAGATGACCCACGGTTCCCACCGTCGCCAGAGCCTGCTTCAGCTGACCGGGCTTTGCCTTGGCTGCCTCAACCACGTCGGCCAGCGATTTATAAGGAGAATCGGCCTTTACCACCAGCACCATGGGCAGTTCGGCGACCACGCCGACCGGCGTGAAATCCTTGGTCGCGTCAAACTTCATGTCGTTCATAATGATCGGGTTGACGGCAAGATTCGAGGTCTGCCCCATCCCAATCGTCAGGCCATCCGGTTTGGCTCGTGCGACCTGCATCATGCCGATATTGCCACCGGCACCCGGTTTGTTTTCAATCACAAACTGAATATCATTGTCTGCCTGATGGATTTTCTCGGCAATGATTCTAGTAATACTGTCGGTGCCACCACCTGGCGTATAAGGCACAATCATGCGCACAGGCCGCTGCGGCCAGCCTTCTGCATGAGAAGTTCCACACGCCAGGCTTGCAGCCAGCAACATACTGCCGGTCAGGCCTGTCATCAGTGTTTTCTTGAACATCTTTGTCTCCAGTCTTTTGTTTTTAAACGTTGAAATAGTTGTCTTATGCCACGTCCATCATTGCCTGAAGCACAGAACCCGTGGCAGATTCGGTAATCAGCAAAGTCTCACATTTGTCATCCGTGAAACAGAAATTCGTAATTGTCTTGCCAGCAACAGAGCGCAGAATGTGTGAGCATTCTCCGTTGGCTTTGTAGACAAATACACAGCCTAGCGATGCATGCGCAACAAACAGACGACCTTTGTTATCCAGCGCAATGCCATCAGGACCACTGGTGCCAAATAGCGAGCAGAATCTGCCGGTCTTCGATACGGAGCCATCAGCCAACAGCGGCGCGCGCCACACGGCGTTATCACGAGTGGCAGCAACAAACAGTACCGATTTATCTTCGTCCACTACAATGCCATTCGGACTGGGAACATTGTTCAGCAGACAGTCCAGCCTGCCTGAATCCAGGCAATAACGATAGACGGCGCCGGTAGGATCGTGCAGACCGGTCTGTCCCTGATCGGTGAAATACACTTGTGATTCATCACGAGTGACATACAGGTCATTCAAGCCCTTGAAAGACTGCGCATTGCGCCTTGCCAGCAATGGCTGGACGGTTTTTGCTTTCGGATCACAGCGCAGCAGGCCCTTGCGATAGTCAGCAATCAGCAGCGTGCCATCGCGCAGCACCTTCATCCCATTGGGTTCGCCATCGTACTCCACGACAAGCTCCCATTCTTTCTGTGCAGTGATCCGGAAAATCCGCCCGTAGGGAATATCAACAATGTACAGATTGCCCTGTCCATCCATGGCGGGTCCTTCAATGAAGGAATGCAGCGCCTCTCCGCCCTTATTCGCCCTGGCCCAGTCGGAAACGGTGTCGCGGCAGCGCAGATGATCCGGCATCGCACTCCACACTGTCATATCTATGCGCCTCGGTTCGTCGTCCAGATAAAACATGACCTGGCCTCTATTGTTTTTCCAGACCGGCACGCTCAGCGATACCGTTCCAGCTGTCTATTTCAGATGAAATCTGTTTGGTAAAGTCAGCGGAGCTGCTGCCTACTGTCTGCGCCCCCATCTTTTCAAACGAAGCCCGCAGTGATTCATCTGCTACGGCCTTCTTCACCAGCCCGTTCAGCGTCTCGATAACATCTGGCGGCGTGCCTGCGCGGGCAACAAGACCAAACCAGTTCTGCACTTTGTATTCG
Source organism: Pseudomonadota bacterium (assembly GCA_023422555.1). Taxonomy (GTDB): domain Bacteria; phylum Pseudomonadota; class Gammaproteobacteria; order Burkholderiales; family Burkholderiaceae_B; genus Advenella. The sequence goes on along the minus strand of JAFAGQ010000265.1, from coordinate 9,212 downwards.
GGCAATCCTGCTTCGGCGAATGTAGGTACGTCGGGCAGTTGCGGCAGGCGCTCGGGACTGCTGATGGCCAGTGCCTTCACTTTGCCACTGCTGATCTGTGGAATGGCAGTTGGTGTCGCACTGATCTCTACATCTACCGTGCCGCCCACCAGCGCCAGCAATGCTTCTCCGGCCCCCTTGTAGGGCACGTGCAGCAGCTTGATACCGGCTTCATGCTGGAAGACTTCAACCGCCAGATGTGTAGAGCTGCCTTTCCCGCCCGAACCAAAAGTCAGTGACTCAGGCTTTTCCTTGGCGGCTTTAACCAGATCATCCACAGAATTAAACGGTGAATTGGCAGGAACGATCAGAATGACAGGCGTAGAAGCGACGTTAGCCACCGGTGCGATATCCTTGATCGGATCCCACGACAGCTTCTTGAACACAGCCGGCAACATCGCATAGGTTGTGTCATTCATCAGCAGCGAGTAACCATCAGGTTTGGCGCGCATCACCGATGAAGTTGCAATCGTTCCGCTGGCGCCGGGTTTATTCTCTACAACAAAAGACTGTTTTGATTCTTCCGACATCTGCTTTGCCAGCATACGGGCAACATAATCAGTCGTGCCACCCGGAGAATATGGAACCGTAATGGTGACGGCACGCGCAGGATAAGTGTCCTGGGCCGCTACCGGCGAAGTCATTGGCAGTTGGGCAAGCAGCACTGCAGCAAATGCAGTTGCGATTTTTTTCATCGTTGTCTCCTATTCTGTGGCAATCACATTATTTGCCAGCAATGTCTCTATCTGTTCTTCTGTTAATCCGGCTTCCTGCAGAATACTTAGCGTATGCTCCCCAAGCCTTGGCGGATTCATACGCACGCCCAATCGCTCTCCGGCCATGCATAGCGGAAGCAGCGGAACATTGGTTTGCCGTCCATCGGGCATCTGCATCGGCGCCAGACCCCCAGTCTTGAGCAGATGTTCATCATCAAGCAGTTCTTCCGGCCGCGAAATGGGCGCAAAGGGGAGCGCATTCGCCTCAAACTTCTGTGCCAGTTCCTGCTTGGTAAAGCCGGCCAATCGTTGCTGAAGCAGAGGCAGCAGCCACGATCGGGCCTGCACTCGCTGATTGTTGGTTTTGAGGTCGGCATTTTCCAGCAAATCGGGAAAATTGAAGGCTTCACAAAAGATTTTCCACTGGGTGTCACTCACCACTGCCAGGAAAATCTGCTCGCCATCTTTCACATTGAATACGTCATAAATGGCCCAGGCGGAAATGCGACTTGGCATGGGACTGGCCGCCTTGCCGGTCACCACGTACTGCATCATGTGCTGGGCAACCAGGAAAATATTGTTTTCGAAAAGGGCACTTTGCACCTGCTGACCCTTCCCTGTCAGATCACGCTCGCGCAGCGCGGCCATCACACCAATCGCGCCGAACATGCCACCCATAATGTCATTGACACTGGTTCCTGCGCGTATCGGATCACCTTCGCGGCCCGTCATATAAGCCAGGCCGCCCATCATCTGCACCACTTCGTCCAGTGCCGTACGATGTTCATAGGGGCCTGGCAGGAAACCCTTGTGGCTCACATAAATCAGTCCGGGATTGGTTTTGGACAGATCCGCATATCCCAATCCCAGCTTGTCCATCGTACCCGGCTTGAAATTCTCACTGACCACATCCGCTGATGCAATCAGTTCCTTCACCAGTGCCAGGCCCTGTTCTGACTTCAGATCAACAGCCAGGCTTTTTTTATTACGATTGAAAGTCGGAAAAAAACCTGAACCCGAACCCAGAAGATTACGTGTGTTATCTCCTTTGATCGGCTCAATCTTGATGACCTCTGCACCCAGATCGGCAAGAATCAGGCCGCAAGTGGGCCCCATCACCATATGCGTAAATTCAATTACCTTGACGCCTTCATAAGGCAGTATCTTTTTTGTCATATCACGCCTGTGGTTGAAAATTCAAAGGCAGGCCCGCTTCGGCAACCATGCCGTACACCTCTTCCTGAGGCACGCCAGCCTGCAATGGCGCACGCGCCGCAATCAGCTTGTCAATATTCACGCCTGTATCAATCCCCATTGCCTCGAACATGAAGACCAGATCCTCGGTCACCACATTGCCTGATGCGCCTGGCGCATAAGGACAGCCGCCGAGCCCACCCAGCGAGGCGTCAAAGGTACGCACGCCTACGTCATAGGCCGCCAGATTATTGGCAATGCCCAGACCACGAGTGTTATGCATATGCGCCGCACCGCACTTATCACCGATTTCGGCAAAGACTCGCTTGAACAGGCGACGAACCTGCGCAGGATTGGCGTATCCCGTCGTGTCAGAAAGGCCCGTTTCATCGGCACCGGCGGCCACCAGCTGTGAAGACAGCCTGACCACATCGTCTTCCTTCACTTCACCCTGGATCGTGCAGCCAAATGCAGTTGAAATACCGGCCTCGATCTTCACGTTGGGCGCCATCTCGTTGCGCAGAGCGACAATCTCGCGTACCTCCTGAACCATGTCCTCACGCGTCTTGCGCACATTCGCCATGGAATGCGCCTCGCTGGCAGACACGGGCAGCGTCAGCTTGTGCGCTCCTGCAGCCAGGGCGTTCTGCGCGCCACGGCGATTCGGCACCAGGGCCATCACCGTCAGGTCGGGATAGCGCAAGGCATACTTCACCACATCTTCTGCATCCGCCATCTGCGGCAGCAGGCGCGCTGGCACGAATGAACAGACTTCAATCTCGCGTATGCCCGCCGCGTACAGCGCATCAATCAGTTTGAATTTATCCTGCGTCGGCATAATGCTCTTGACGCTTTGCAGACCGTCTCGCATCCCGACCTCACTGATCAGCACCCTGTTTGGATGATTCTGACTCATGATCACTCCTTTGTTCTATCTTATAGAATATAGTTCTGTAAAATAGAATAATAAAACAGATGTCATAAGTGCGTCAATACGCGGATGCGTGATAGGGATTACAAGTGTGATAGGTGATTGGAGCTGGCGGACGCGATGAGTTGCCCTTCAGGCGGCCGCGGAGAAAGGAAAAGAGAAGATTTGCAGAGGGATTTGTGAATGTGCGTACAGCTCGCGCTTATTCTTCGGTATAGCCCAGTTTTCGGCTCAGCAATTTCGCGGCGCTCAACACCTCATCCCTGAACGAATCCTTCAGGCGAGATGACGGCATGGTCAGCGTAACGGCGCCGGCCAGTTCATGATGCGCATTGAATACCACGGCTGACACGCCAGCAAGGTCCGGCATACGGTCGCCGTCCAGCACAATCACACCATCCTTGCGGATCTGGTCGTACAACTTGCCTTTGGCACCGCTGAACGCCTGCAGCACGCGTCCACCCGAACCTTTATCTAAAGGAAGCACATCGCCTTCGCTGGTACGGTAGCTGATGGGCAACGGTGAATTGACACGATGCAGACACAGACGGCTCGTGCCACTGATGACGTGGTAGGAAGCACTCTCCTGGGTCTTCTCCACTAGGGCACGCAGCACCGGCACAATCACATCGCCCTGTGAAAACGCTGAACTGTAAACACCGTAAAGCCTGACAAGGCCTTCCCCCAATCCATAACGGCCATCATCGGCCTTATGCACCAATCCATAATGTTCAAGCGAGGCCAAGAGACGCAGAATCGTGCTCTTGTACATGCGTGTGCGCTCGGACAGTTCTACCAATGACAGGTACCCATCATTCTTGCGAAACGCCGTCAGCAGCGACAGCGCACGATCCACCGCCGCCACCCCACCCGACGACGGATTCTCGTCTGCAACCGATAATGTTGACGCTTTCCTTGGCACAATCCACCTCATGATTTGATGAGGGGTATTTTATAGAATGAGTTGACGCTTGTGTTTAAACACCCTTAACCGAGGGTGATGATTGCATCAAGTTAGATAGATTTGTCGAGTTCTGCCGACCTTTAACTGAGAGGACGATTATTGATCACAGTGATAAGTCGTCGGAAAAACGGATCGGTTGCAGGATTGTATGAATCGGCCCCACCCCAATAATTACTTCCGAGTACTTTTTTCACATTATCGTAATGACTTTTTTGCTCATCTGAGCGTTTCTTTGGTGACCCGCCCAGTTGTGATCCTATCTTTGCTTTCCAGGGATGGCTGCTGCCCATAATATTTTCGTTCCTTGCTATCAATTTTCGGACGAAATGCGGACCCACAATCCTATCGGATTTAAGCATATTGCAATGCGAGTGACACAATACCAGGTTCCAGATTTCATCGTGATGAACGACCTGTCTCGGAAAGACGTGGTCAACGTGTATATCGTTGCCCAAAGGAGCTGCGCAATAAAAGCAGACGCCGCCTTGATAAGACTCTAAAAATGGAATATTGCTGGTTAACGAAGTTCTCTCGTAGCCTTTTTCCAAATAGATTTCCCGAACATCATTTGCCAATCCAAAATTATCAATATCAATCTTGAACGCGCCCTCCAACAAGCTCCAGCGAGCCAGCAATTCGCTCTCCATTTGCGCGGAAGCGTTAACTGCGCAGCCGAATAAACTGTCTTTTAAGATAATTTTTTTCCCGTAATCCATCTCATAAAAATATTGATCGAATAAGGACGTGTTCTTACCCAGATTCTGGAAACGAGCAACGACGTTGTTCAAGCCTCTTTCTTCAACTCTCTTGATAGCGGTCTCGGCGGTTATCCGGCCCGCGACAAGTTCAGTGACGACACGTTCCATGACCGTACGACGGGTGGCATCACCTTGCTGAGGCATTGCCGACTCGGCAAGGCGCCACTGATATTGCTTCAGAAAGGCTTGTGCGAGATCATGCCATGTCACTACCGTTCGATTTTCTCTGACAAATTCAAGCAGGCATCTGGCAAACGCCATCTTATAAGTTGCCGTATTGAGACCAAAGAGAATCAATCCTTGCCAGGCATCGGCGGGTGAAAGATTATTGTTATCCATATTTCCGCTTCCAGATTCGGGAGTTGCTCGAGAAGCAACTTGCGTACGCAACGGCGATTCAAGCTTGAATCAAACCGCGCGAAATATGGATAATATTACAGTATGTAATATTAAATATTACGATTGTGTTGTCGATAGGTAATTGAACATGTGTCTTTGGCGAATGCCTAAACTGATTTTAATTGTTCTCGATTTATACGAGAGATGCACGCCCCCGCCGCTTCATCGCCCTTCGCAACTGCTGTCTTCCCGAAAACCCCGCCATTTCCAGTCCTGCGGTGTCGGGTCGTGAGACATCACTCATCTGGGCCACCATCTCCAGCCTGACTGCCTCAATGTACGCCCGAGGTGTGATGCCAAGGTGCTGCCGGAAGATTCGCAGCAGCTGGCGCTCACTCACATGCGCAATATCTGCTAGCAGGGTCGAGCTCCACGGGGCGGATGGATCGGCTTCGATGGCATCCTGCACGCGCAGGAGTGCCTGATGCTGATGATGCCGATACTGCAGCAGCGGAGATATTTCCGGTTCCAGCATATGCCGGCGGCGCGTGACACGCATGGATTTTGCCGTGGCATTGGCAATCCGCTCGCCCACTACCTTTGAGACGCAATACAGCGCCAGATCTATGCCAGCTGTGATACCCGCACTGGAAAGCAGGTTTCCGTCATCCACGTACAGGCGGTTGCGCAGCACGTCTGCGGCCGGTGCCAGTCGCGCCAGTTCATCCAGAAAGTCATGGTGCGTGGTGAGCTTCCTGCCAGAAGCCATGCCGGCGTCAGCAAGCAGCAACGCTCCCGCGCATATGGTCACCAGCGTACAGCCGCTGTTGCTGTCCGCCTTGAAATAATCCACATACTGCGTGAGCCATTGCCGCGCCTGTAACCACACGGCATCATGATGAATAATTCTGGCCGAGGGTCCGCTACGACCCAACAGCACCAGCCACACCGGTCCTGTTTCCGCCAGGTTCTGCAAATCGGGAAGGGGCGCAAGTTCATCAAAGCTCAATCCGACAGACGACGCAATTTGCGATTGCGGCGAGACAAATTGCAGTTGAAATTGCGCGGGCTTGCCCGATGCTGTCAGATGCCGGTTGGCCAGACGAAAAACCTCCGCCGGACCAGCCACATCCATAATCAGCGTATCGGGCAGAAGCAGAAAACAGACAGTTATCATGTGTTATCAGATTTGAGGCACCGCGGTGGAAATAATATCCTGGACACGTGCAATGGTAGCAAATCGCTGGTTGAGAACCGCTTCGGTATGTCGATGAACGACATCGGCCGGCAACGGTTCGCCATCGGGCCTGGTCATATCGAATGTCAGGGTCGCATCTGTGACAAATGTCATTTTAAACCCTTCGTCTGACAGGTGGCGCGTCGTAGTCTCGCAACACTGTTCGGTACGAATCCCGGCAATCATGACATCTGTGTAGCCCGAATCACGCAGCCATTGCAGCAGATTCGTTCCCACCAGCGCGCTGTGTCTGCGTTTTTTCACGACCAGTGCGGGCTCATAATCAAGAAGACCCTCCAGCGGTCGCACGTAGCCGCTGGCCTCGTTGAACGCGTTATCGGCGGCATCCACGAGGTGATAGACCCGCACAATCGGCACGTTGCGTTCGACACAATCGCTGATCAGCGCATTGACGGCCGTCACGAAAGGACGGCTTCGCGCTTCGTCCCAGTAGTCACGGTGACGAAAAGATTCCTGCACATCGATGAGAATAAGTATTTCAGTCATGATTAGTCCTGTTTGGTTACTGACGGGTTATCATAAGGTTTCAAAGGGTTTCCGCTAACGTCATAAACGGACGCCTTTCGGTCATTTTCAGACATCAGCTTGTGACGTCCATTGCGTCGGTGTCTGCCTGCGTCGCCCCGGGGCACTGGTGCCCCGAAATTTGTTCAGTGTTTTTTGCGTGAGTATGTGTATGCGATTCCCTCCTTTCAAACAGGCGGTACTGGCCAGTTGTGTTTTATCCGTTTTTGCCTGCGCGTCAAACGCAGCCGTGACTGCCGAGCCAGTGACAGCAATCGATGCCGGGAGCACAACTGCGCCGGTTACCGCTGCCGATGCAGGCAATACCACCGCCCCCATCACTGCAGCAGACAGCACAAGCACAGCCCCGGTCTCCGCCACCAGCTCAGCCTCCACCGGCACCGTGACCCAACTGGGCGCTATCGTTGCCACCAGTACCCGCATGGATCGTCCTGCAAACGAAATCCCAGCGTCGGTGACCGTTCTGGATGGTTCGCAGATTCGCGACAACGAAATGCAGGTCAATCTGTCTGAAGGTTTGCGCGGCATTCCCGGTCTGACCTTGCGCAACCGTCAAAATTACGCCCAGGATCTTCAACTGAGCATTCGGGGTTTTGGGGCTCGTTCCGCCTTCGGTGTACGCGGGGTCCGCCTGTATGTCGATGGCATACCGGCCACCATGCCAGACGGACAGGGCCAGACGTCCAATATTGATCTGTCTTCCATTGATACAGCCGAAGTTCTACGCGGCCCATTCTCTACGCTTTACGGCAATTCGTCGGGCGGCGTAGTGCTGACGGAAACAGAAACCGGCGAGGGACCGTTGAAACTCACACCATCGTTTGCCGCAGGCAGTTACGGTCAGGTTCGTTACGGCATGAAGGCCTCTGGCTCGCGAGGAGACGGACCTGGCGCCATCGACTATCTGGTCAGCACCAATCATTTCAGTACCGACGGCTATCGCGAGCACAGTGGCGCAGAGAAGAATCAGGTCAACGCAAAACTGGGCATGCAAGTGGGCGACAGCGGCCATCTGAGTCTGCTGATGAATCATGTAGATATTTCCGCAGATGATCCTCAGGGCCTGACGCGCGAAGAATTTGAAAACGATCCGCGTCAGTCTTCGCCTAACGCCAAAACCTACAATGTCCGCAAGACTACCAAGCAGACTCAGGGCGGTCTGGTGTATGACCAACCCTTGTCAGATCGAACGGATCTGCGTGTCATGGGCTATTACGGCGAGCGCGAGACCCGACAGTTTCTGTCTATCCCGATTGCGGCACAACGCGCCCCGTCACACGCCGGCGGTGTGATCTGGCTCAAGCGCCAGTATGGCGGCGCCGATGTCAGGCTGACATCACATGTGTCATTGGCGGATCGTCCACTGACACTGGTCGCGGGCGTGTCCTGGGATACCATGCGCGAGGCGCGTAAAGGCTACGAAAATTTCATTGGTGATCAGCTTGGCGTGCAGGGCAATCTGCGACGCGATGAAATCAATACCGTCTGGAACCTGGACCCCTATGTTCAGGCTTCATGGAATTTTGCGGACAACTGGACCCTGGACGCGGGACTTCGCTACAGCAACGTCCATTTCAAATCGGCTGATCGATATATCACAACTGGCAATGCAGACGACAGTGGTACTGCCAGTTACAGCAAGCTGCTGCCGGTTGTTGCGCTGAACTATCAGGCCACGCCTGATTTATCCTTTTACGTGACGGCGGGTCGCGGTTTTGAAACGCCCACCCTCAATGAATTGTCATATCGCACCGACAGCGAACCGGGCCTCAATTTTGGTCTGAAACCTGCCAGCAACACCACGCTGGAAGCGGGGGCCAAAGCCAGAGTGGGCGGAGGTCAGCTGACCGCCGCCGTATTCCGCACCTATACCAAAGATGAAATCGTCAGCGCTGGTGGCTCAGGCGGAAGAACGACCTACCAGAATGCCGGACGCACCCTGCGTGATGGTGTAGAACTGGCCTGGGATGCTGCCTTGTATCGCAGCCTGCGCTCGCGCCTCTCTTATACCTATCTGAATGCGCGGTACCGTGACAGCTTCTGCCCCGGCACCTGCAGCGGCAGCAACGAGATTCCTTCCGGCAACAAGATTCCTGGCATTGCCCGCGATACGGCGACCGCCTCTCTGTCCTGGGAACCCGAACAGGGTCTGAATGGCGGCGTGGACGTGGATTATCTGGGCAAAGTCTATGTGAACGATGCCAACAGCGAATCTGCGCACTCCGCCACCGTTACCGGCTTACATGCCGGCTATAAGTGGAAACGTGATCAGTGGACTGTCAATGCCTTCGCGCGCGTCGATAACGTATTCAAGGCAAAATACGCTGGTTCCGTGATTATCAACGACGCCAACAATCGCTATTACGAGCCGGCTCCAGGCCGAAACTGGACGGCTGGCCTGACCTTAAGCTATCAGTTTTAGCTGCTAAAATAAGCGAACAGTTGTCCGTTACACAGGGGATAGAATAATGAATGATCGCAAACCCAT
>JAFAGQ010000256.1 GCA_023422555.1 Pseudomonadota bacterium | reverse complement strand
GGGGTGCGGCAACCGTGTCTGACCCCTTGCAGCTGGAAGATGCCATTCGTGAATGCTTTGATTACGATGGCCCGTATTTCCTGAATGTGGAAGTGCAGCCGCAAGAAAACTGCTTCCCCATGATGCCGGCTGGTTACGGCCATCAACAGGTCATGCTGTCAGAAGACACCTGGTACGTGGAAGAATAGGGCGGATATTGTGTTGTGAGAATGTGGGCCTGCTGCAATGGCAGGCTCGCGCCGCGGTATTGCATCAGAAATGATAGCTGCGGCGCAGATGAGCGATATAGAAATCAATGTCCTGTTCGCTGTAGCCTAACAGACGCCCAATTTCGCGTTCGACCTCTTCACTCAGCCGATTGTTCCAGGAATAGGTAATCACTTCTATGAGACGCATGGCTTTTTCTTTGGCGTGAGGGACCCAGACGACCAGGCCTTCTCTGGGCGGGACATCGTAAAATCTGCGTGATTCGAAGAGGCCGGCCTCAATGCATTTTTTCATTTCCCGAAAATGAATTTCGGGATAATCGCGATGAAAATAGGCAACCTCTTTTTTACCAGCCAGCATCAACTGCGCTTCCTGCAACTCATGCGGGCCGAGTCGGCCTTGCGTGGCGTTGGTTTCAATAGTGGCCTTGTTCTCGATATCCATTTCCGTATGACTTGAGTCGTACAAGAACGGAATACTAAGCCGCGGCGTTCGAACGTGGCATTGATCTATGGCAAGCGAAATGAAATCTTTCGACTTGCCCAGTGAATGGCCCGTCTTCAGATTTACGCCTCTTTATTGAGGGTAGCCATATCGATAACGAAACGGTATTTGACATCACCGGCAACGGTGCGGTCATAGGCCGTATTGATGTCGTTCATGCTGACCATTTCAATGTCACATGTGATATTGTGTTCGCCGCAGAAATCCAGCATCTCCTGCGTTTCAGGTATGCCGCCAATCAGTGAGCCCGCCATGGAGCGGCGACGCATAATGAATGGTATTCCGTTCACGTTTGTCAGCGCTTCAACGGCACCCACAACAACCATGGTGCCGTCCCGTTTGAGCAGATTCATGTAGGGATCGGTGTCATGTCCCACCGGAATGGTGTTGAGCAGAAAATCAAACGTATTGGCTGCTTTTTCCATGGCATCTGCATCTTTTGATATCAATACCTCATCAGCGCCCAGCTTTTTAGCGTCCTCTCCCTTTTCCGGTGAGGTTGTAATCATCACAACGTGCGCACCCATGGCATGGGCAAATTTCACGCCCATATGACCGAGCCCGCCTAGCCCGATGATGCCCACTTTCTGACCGGCACCAACATTCCAGTGTCTTAGCGGGGAATAGGTGGTAATGCCGGCGCACAGCAACGGCGCAGTGGCAGCCGGATCAAGGTTCTCCGGAACACGCAGAACGAAACGCTCATCTACTGTGATCTTGTCTGCATAGCCACCGAAGGTGACGGGGTGGGGTGTGCCGCCAATATGATCATCGCTGTTATAAGTGGCGGTAAAACCCTTTTCGCAATACTGTTCCAGGCCTTCTTCGCAAGAGGCGCAATGACGGCAGCTATCGACCATGCAGCCGACGCCAACCAGGTCACCTATTTTGAATTTGCCTGCTTTGCTTCCCACATTGGCTACGCGACCAATGATTTCATGACCCGGAACAAAGGGATAGACAGTGTTCTGCCACTCGTTGCGTGCGGTATGGATATCAGAATGACACACGCCACAGAACATGATATCGATAACCACATCTTCGTCCCGCGGCTCGCGACGTTCCAGATCGAAAGGCCCCAGCTGCGATTCGGGAGACTGGGCGGCATAGGCAAAGGTCTTCATGTGATTTCCTTGAGGGTGGACAGACGAAAGATGAATGAGCGCGCGGGCACTAGGTGTGTGCACTCAGGAGAAGAACACTAAGTAGGTGCACTCACGCGATAGACACTCTCGCGAGCGAAAGAGAATATGACATATTAAATAGTTAATAGTTTCAGTTTTATTATGCGCCTTTTGTACTGTGCCGTGATTTAAAATTGCAATGGTGATTGTCGGCATGCGCAGCCAGAATGAGTCTGTTGCATCGCTGGCTGCTGCGCAAAGTGGCTGCAGCCGCCATTAGAATTGTCTTGATATATGTTAATAACTAAATAATATAAATTCGCATTGTTATATTATTTAAAATGGTTGATTACGCCTTTCTTTATATCATTGCGTAATATTCAAATGTGTTTGGCAAGGGTAAACCCTTGTATTTTCGATTGAGTTACAGAGTATGAGTTATCAGCCACCCGAAAAAGAAGGTCTGTCCGGCCTGGAAGCGCGATTGCAGCAGGATTTGCTGCGACTGGATCTGCCTGGCAAGGATTGGGTGAAGCCACGTGAGATCAATGGAGAACGTTTGCTTGACGTCGCGATTATCGGCGCAGGCATGGCGGGACTGACAGTCGCGGTGGCACTGCGCAATCTGGGCGTTCGCTCCTGTAATTTCGATCGTTCGCCTCAGGGGTTTGAAGGCCCCTGGGCGACAACAGCGCGCATGGAAACGCTGCGTTCGCCCAAACAGCTGACCGGTCCCGCGCTTGGTCTGCCCTCGCTGACCTTCCGTGCGTGGTTCGAAGCCCAATACGGCACCCAGGAGTGGGATGCGCTGGATAAAATACCACGACTGCAATGGATGGATTATCTGCGCTGGTATCGCAAGGTCATGAATGTGGATGTGCGCAATGAACATGCCATTCGTCATGTGCATCTGCATCCCGACAATT